>CAMCGI010000180.1 GCA_945874205.1 Francisella tularensis subsp. holarctica | reverse complement strand
AAAAGACAAAGCAGAGCGTATTATGGCGTTGCCACGCTTTAGAGCCGCATTTGATTTCTTAGTATTGCGTGCGGCGGCAGCTCCAAACTTACAAGAAAGTGTGGATTTTTGGACAAAAATCCAGATAACCCATCCCCATTGGTTAGTTGAGTCTTCTTCTACTCAAGAAGTATTGGAAGAAGCTGATGCTCAACAGCTAACAGACAGTCATCAACAGGCAGAACCTAAGCGTCGCCGTCGTTATCGGCAGCGTTAAATTAGATGCGCGCTTTTCTGGGGTTAGGCTCTAATTTAGCGCATCCTGAAGATCAGATTTCTTCTGCTATTCAGGCTCTTAAAGCAGCACCTGTTGTTTGTGTGATTCAGTGTTCTCGTTTTTACGCCTCAGCACCAATGGGGCCACAAGATCAACCAGACTACATTAATGCTGTGGTGGAAATTGAAACTGAACTTGAGCCTTTAGCGTTACTTGATTTTTGTCAATCTATTGAGTTAACCCATCACCGTAAGCGTCAATCACATTGGGCAGCACGCACGTTAGATATTGATATTTTATCTATTGACGCGCTTATAATGAATCATGAGCGACTTGTATTGCCGCATAATGGTATTGTTTATCGTGATTTTGTTGTTTTGCCTTGGCAAGAAATTGCACCCAATTACGTGATTCCTAACTTAGGATGCGTTAAAGATATTGTGCTCGAAAGTACATTTTCTGCCCATCCTTTATCCTAAATTTATCTTCAAGAGTTCATTGTTGTGAATAAATTAGCAAAACTACTCTCTCAAAAATCTCAGGGTAAAAAGCTGGCGTGTTTAACCGCTTACGATGCCAGCTTTGCGCGTATATTAGATGCATCTGGCGTTGATATGATACTGGTCGGAGATTCCTTAGGCATGGTTGTACAAGGGCATAGCAGTACTGTTCCCGTGACGTTAGAAGATATGATATATCACTCAAAGCTAGTAAGACGTGGTGCTCCTAATGCATGGATTATTGCTGATTTGCCTTTTATGACGACAGAGTCTTTAGCTAGTGCCTTAAATGCTGCTAAGCAGTTATTACAACAAGCACAAGTGCAAATGGTTAAAGTTGAAGGAGACGCATCAATTGTTCCTATTGTGGAAGCGTTAGTTAAACAAGGTGTTCCTGTTTGTGCTCACCTAGGATTATTGCCACAGCAAGCGTTACGATTAGGCTACAAAAGTACAGGAAAAACAGAGTCTGAGGCAGAAAAGTTACTGTTGGATGCGCTGGCATTAGAGTCAGCTGGTGCATCGATGCTTGTTTTAGAGTGTGTTGATTCACTGGTAGCACAGAAAATTAGCAAAACACTCACTATTCCTACCATTGGTATTGGCTCAGGCGCTCAAACAGACGGTCAGGTTTTGGTATTGCATGATGTTTTGGGATTAACGGCTTTTGCCCCTTCTTTTGCCCCTTCATTTTTAATAGAGGGTAGAGATATAGCATCTGCCATTAAAGCATTTGTTCACGATGTTCATTCTGGAAGTTTTCCACTAACAGTGGGGGAGTAATAATCTATGACTCAACCAAATTGTTTAACAATTGCGCGTACTTTTGTGGATATTCAACTGCATCGATCACAATGGCAGGAGCAAGGATTGCGTGTTGCGCTTGTGCCGACTATGGGTAATTTGCACGAAGGGCATTTTGCTTTAGTTAAATTAGCACGCCAGTATGCTGATCGTATTGTGGTTAGTATTTTTGTGAATCCTTTGCAGTTTGCGCGTGGCGAAGACTTTGATCATTATCCGCGCACATTAGAACAAGATACTTTAGCATTGGCGTTGTTGGGTGTTGATGTTGTGTTTGCACCTGATAGTGCCGATATTTATCCGAATAATAATTCTATGGCAAATGAAGTATCATCGGCAACGACGATTGTGCCAGCCGCATCCTTAACTAATATATTATGTGGCGAAAATCGTCCAGGACATTTTACAGGCGTGAGTACGATTGTGGGTAAACTGTTCAATCTTATTAAACCCAGTGTTGCGATATTCGGTCAAAAAGACTATCAACAAGTTGCGATTATTCGACAGATGATACAAGATTTAAACTGGGGTGTTGAGTTAATTGTTGCACCAACAACACGCGCCGAAGATGGATTAGCATTATCTTCAAGAAACCAATACTTAAACGAAAAACAGCGATTTATTGCGCCACGTATTTATCAAACACTGCTTAGTTTAGCTGATCGTTTGCACGATGGAGAACGAAATTACGTTAAGTTGATTAAACAAGCAACTGAAGCGCTTAAATCAAGTGGTTTTACACGGATTGATTATGTCTCTATTCGTCACCCCAATACACTTGCGCCATCAATCGCAAGTGATTGTCATTGGGTGTTATTAGTTGCTGTTCGCTTAGGAAATACGCGTTTAATTGATAACTTAGTGGTAGAAGCCGATAGCTTAGCGTAAAATATAAAAAAATTGGAAATTTGAAAAGGAAGTTTAAGCATGCAAGCAATGGCTGATCGTGATGGTTTAATTTGGTTAGATGGTAAAATGGTTCCTTGGCGTGATGCTAAGGTTCATGTGCTAACGCATACGTTACATTACGGTATGGGCGTTTTTGAGGGTGTTCGTGCCTACGAAACAGCAGAGGGTGCTGCTATTTTTCGCTTACAAGCGCACACAGACCGTTTATTTAACTCTGCTAAAATCATGAATATGGCTATGCCATTTAGCAAAGAAGAAATTAATGAAGCGCAGCGTGCAGCAGTTCGAGAAAATAATCTTGCCTCTGCTTATATTCGCCCAATGGCATTTTATGGTGCTGAGGGGATGGGCTTGCGTGCCGATAATCTTAAAGTTCACGTTATGGTTGCAGCATGGACTTGGGGTGCGTATATGGGCGCAGAAAACCTAGAAAAAGGAATTAAAGTCGCTACATCATCGTTTACACGTCATCATCCTAACATCACAATGACAAAAGCAAAAGCAAATGGTGCTTACATGAATTCAATGTTAGCACTACAAGAAGCCATTCGTCATGGTTGTGATGAGGCGTTGTTGTTGGATAAAGAGGGATATGTTTCGGAGGGTTCTGGCGAAAACTTCTTTATGGTACGTGATGGTGTGATTATTACGCCGCTATTAACCTCTGCCTTAGATGGTATTACCCGCAAAACAATCATGCAATTGGCAGCAGAGTTTGGCATTCAAGTTATTGAGCGCAATATTACGCGTGATGAAGTTTATATTGCAGATGAAGCCTTTTTTACAGGTACAGCAGCAGAAGTGACACCGATTCGCGAGTTAGATGGTCGCTCTATTGGTGCGGGGTCACGCGGCCCTATCACGACAGCTTTGCAAGCAAAGTACTTTGCTTTGGTTCAAGGTAAAGACTCAGATCATGCTGATTGGCGTACGTTAGCTTAACTTTTTTTCTTCAATTTGCCGATAAGTGCGGCTTTTAACTGTACTTATCGGTATTAATAGCATTATTTACCTTAATAAAGTAAATAGAAGGTGATGAAAGTGCGCAACTATCAAGAAAATTACATTGATTCAAAAAAGTTAGCCGATCGTGTTTTAGAAGAAACAGCTAAACGACATATTCGTCCTAATCCTATTAATTTTACTGTTTGGTATGAGTACCTTTTAGAGCGTGATCCTCATATTCGTGAAATGATGTTACATGTTTCTGATCATGAACAAGAGAATGTTGCATTTGATTTATTTAATCATATTGTCAATCGCATTTGTTTCATGACCGAAATTGAAAATGTTGTGCTAAAACTTGTCAATGAAATTATTGGTGATATTGATGGTTGGGAAGGAAACTTAGATTCGCATGCCATTGTTTTAGAACATTCGTTAGGGGTACTTGTGGGTAAAGCCTCTGATCCAGCAACGGCGGCAACGATTGTAAAAGAGGTTATTACCTGTGTTAAAGAGCTTACATTGGGTGCAGAGAGTATTAAGCACAAAATGGAAGATGTTCGTTCTGAAGTTGATAACTTAAAGAAACAATTAGAAATGAGCTATAAGGAAGCACATAGTGATGCCCTAACAGGGCTTGCTAATCGTCGTGCTATGGATAAGTTTATTGTAGAAACACTCAGTAATGCAGAAAAGAAACAAGAAGATAGTTTGTCATGTATTATTTTAGATATCGATTTTTTTAAGAAAATTAATGATAAATATGGACATCTTGTGGGAGATAGCGTATTACGATTTATTGCTAAAATGTTAAAACGCTTAACGAAAGGACAAGACTTAGTGGCGCGTTTTGGTGGCGAAGAGTTTATTATTCTTTTACCACATACTATTTGTCGAGATGCTTATCTTTTAGCAAATAAGCTACGTGAAAAA
>CAMCGI010000179.1 GCA_945874205.1 Francisella tularensis subsp. holarctica | reverse complement strand
TAGCAGTAACACGATCAACCCGTGCTAACACTGGCGCATCGCTTTTTATCGCAGCGATAAAACAATCAATCTGAGTGCGATTACCAATAACTTCAATAAGCACGCCTTGCGCATCATTACGCACCCAACCATTGAGCACGTGTCGCTGTGCTAGCTGGTAAATGAAGGGGCGAAAACCCACCCCCTGCACCACCCCAAAAACAGCAATTTGCGCACGCTCCATTAGCAAATTCTCGGCAATTGATCCCCAACCAACATATCAACCATCCGCTTACCCCCAAATGCCGACTGCATAATAACCTTAGTGTTATTCGCAGCAACCACTTCGCCAATGACACAGGCTTGTTGACCTTCGGGATGGGCATGCATGGCAGCCAATACCGCTTCGACTTCATCGGCTGGAACAACAGCGAGTAATTTTCCTTCATTGGCTAAGTACAAGGGATCTAAGCCTAAGACTTCGCAAAAGCCTTTCACGTCTTCACGAATGGGGAGTTGTGCTTCTTCAATTTGAATCGATACCTGAGCACCTTGCGCATATTCATTTAATACTGTCGCTAAGCCACCACGTGTGATATCGCGCATGGCGCGGATATTGGGGGCGAAGGTGAGCATTTGCTGAATCAGATCATGCAAAGGGGCGCAATCAGAAGCAATACTACTTTCAATCGACAATTCACCACGCGCCACCATAATGGCAACACCATGATCGCCAAGCGAACCATTAATCACCAATTTGTCACCAATCTGAATCTTGTCGATGGATAAACGACGACCCGCTGGAATAAAACCAACACCAGCGGTATTAATAAATAACTGATCACACGAGCCACGCTCGACAACCTTGGTATCGCCCGTCACCACCGCCACGCCTGCTTTTTGTGCAGCATCTGCCATATCCGCTAAGACATCGATCAGTACATCGTAGGGCAAGCCCTCTTCTAAAATCAGACCACAGGTTAAATAACGCGGTATCGCCCCCGAAACAGCCAAATCATTGACCGTACCGTTAATCGCCAAATGACCAATACTACCCCCAGCAAAAAACAACGGGGTGACGACGTAAGAGTCAGTTGTTAGGGCAAGGGTTGACTGTTCATAACCCTGTAAACTCAGCGTTGCCTGATCTTCTAATGCGCCAGCGTTAGGTTTGCCAAAGTAAAATAAAATGACCTCTTCAATCAATTTTTGCATGGCTTTACCACCCGAACCATGCGCCATGGTAATCACTTGCCCTGCATAGCGTGCCTTAAGCTCTTCATGCGTCATAAAATCTCCCTCATTCAAGATTAATGAATGTTTCCATATTGATAAGCAGCAGAACAAGCCCCTTCCGAGGACACCATCAACGCCCCAATGGGGGTTTCTGGGGTGCAACCATTGCAAAACAGTGGGCATTGATGCGGCTTGATACTGCCTGTCACCACTGCACCACACATCGCGGCTTCTGGGTCGGCAACCTTAGTGCGATGTAAATCGAACTTAACCTCTGCATCCCAAGCTGCAAAAGCAGGACGCATTTGCAGCCCCGAAAAGTCGATACTGCCCAAACCGCGCCATTCGGTAGAAGCACGCGTTTCAAAGACATCATCCATTGCTTGCATGGCAATGGGGTTGCCTGCTTTGGGTACAATACGCTGATATTGGTTTTCGATTTCAGCTCTATGCTCTAAGCGTTGCTTTAAGAGCATATACACCGATTGCAAAATATCTAAGGGTTCAAAACCAGAAATCACTAACGGCAAATGGTAATCTTGCGCAATAAACTGGTAAGGCTCGGAGCCAATGACCATACTGACATGCCCAGGACCAATAAACCCATCTAAGTCACAATCGGGGGATTCGAGCAATGCACGTAAAGTCGGAATAATCGTAATATGATTACAAAAGAGAGAGAAGTTGTTAATCCCTTGTTTTCGTGCCGACTGAATCGTAATCGCGGTTGTCGGTGTTGTCGTTTCAAAGCCTAAGCCGAAAAAGATCACTTCTTTATCAGGATTTTTTTGCGCCAGTGCTAAGGCATCCATGGGTGAATAGACAATACGAATATCACATCCTGTTGCCTTGGCTTGTAATAAACTCTGCGTTGACCCCGGTACACGAATGGCATCACCAAAGGTCGTAAAAATCACTTTCGGCTGCTGCGCGAGCATAATGGCATCATCGACAACGCCACGCGGTAAGACACAAACAGGACACCCTGGACCATGAATAAACTCTAGCCCTTCTGGTAACAACTGCGTCAGTCCATAACGAAAAATACTGTGTGTATGTCCACCACACACTTCCATAAAGCGAATTGGGCGATTGCCTACAGGCAATAAAGAAACGAGATGGCTAATCTTTTTACCAATCTCTCTGGCCTGATCGCCATTTCTGAACTCATCAATGTATTTCATGGCAGATTCCTATTCATTCATCTTTTTCATGACCGATAATTCTTCTTCGACTTCGCCCAATTCTTGTAGAATGACCAGCGTTTTTCGCGCCTCTTCTTCATCCAGAATCATCATGGCAAAGCCAACATGCACCAATACCCATTGCTCGAGCACATCGCTAACACGACCACCAACA
The DNA here is from genome assembly GCA_945874205.1 of Francisella tularensis subsp. holarctica. GTDB lineage: Bacteria > Pseudomonadota > Gammaproteobacteria > Thiomicrospirales > Thiomicrospiraceae. The sequence continues at coordinate 1,776 of CAMCGI010000179.1, read as the reverse complement.
GGAATGACGCAAGTCATATCGACCACCCGTTGCACGCCCGCAATATCAACCAGCGCAGTGATATCAGAGCCTTCTACTAAGGCAATTACTTTCCCTGGAATACCTAAACACATCTTTGTATCTTCCTTATTTTTTGATTCATAGCACTAACTGATGATCTGCTGCAATATCATCATCGGCAAAAGGATGCTCGCCACTTTCAAGCCCATAACGTAACATCTTTTTGCGTAAGCCAACCCGAGACAAGCCCAACTCAATTGCGACATTAGTACGATTCCAGTCCAAACGCGTTAAGGCTTCCTGAATGATTTGCTTTTCAAACAAACCCACTTTTGCTTTAAGACTATTCGTATCTAAAACAGGCATCCTGTGCGTCATCAGCCCCGAAGTAGCCAATAACACCTTAGGCGATAAAAAAAGCGCGCTTAAGGGGTTACCAGCGGGTGTGAGCATAAACATACGTGCAATTTCATTTTGCAGTTCGCGCACATTACCTGGCCAAGCGTAAGCAGATAAACACGCCATCACTTCATCTTCAAAACCAAGATTTTCCCGCATATAGCGGCTCGACATTTGTGCTAATAACGCCTGAGCAATTAAAGGGATATCATCGACACGCTCACACAAATCTGGCAAACGTAACGAATAAGCAGACAAACGATAGAACAAATCCTCTCTGAATCGTCCTGCGCGTACCTCATCTTCTAAGTTACGATTGGTCGCAGCTAACACCCGAATATCAATTTTCTTCGCTTGCGCTTGACCAATCGGACGCACTTCTTGCTCTTGCAACACCCGCAATAGCTTCACCTGAAAAGCAGGTGACAGCTCACCCACTTCATCTAAAAATAATGTGCCGCCACTTGCCTGCTCCAACAAACCAATATGATTGCTATGCGCCCCTGTAAATGCGCCCTTTTTATAACCAAAAAGTTCACTTTCTAGTAGCTGGTCTGGCATTGCACCGCAGTTTTCGGCAATAAAGGGTTGCCTTGCGCGTGGCGAATTGACATGAATTGCCTTTGCAATTAATTCTTTTCCTGTGCCAGAGCTACCTGTAATCACGACTGGAAAATCAAAAGCAGCAATCTGACAGGCTTGCTTAACGAGCCGATCCATTGTGCCGCCAACCGTTCGTACAATATCAGAACAGTGAAATGTGGTTGTTTTGCTTGCGATTCGCTGCGACAAAGACGGTAATTGCTCAGTCGCCACTTTAAGCTCCACAGCAAGCAGATGATTTTGATGTTGTAACTCAAAATGCGCGACTGCTTGCGCCAATACAAGATGCACTTTTGCTAACGAATAAGGTTTTTCAATATAGTGTGTGATACCCAAGTGATGCATGGCTTCAAGCGCATCTTGTTCATTGTCAGCATCAAAAACCATTACCCTGACCACGCCTGACCACTGCGCCTGCACACTATTTAAGAAATGAATCGCTGCCGCTGCACCATCATGCTGATAATTAAAAAGCAAAATTTGCACATACTCAAAACGCAATATATCTTCCGCTTCAACACAATGCGTTGCGACATGCAGCTGATAGTGCTGTGACAAAGCACGAGCAATCGGCAGATTTGCCTGAACATCATCATCAACAATGAGTACAGCAGCCTTCTCGGAGGTATAGGGCGCGGTTAACTTCATACACTCAAAGCAGCATCTAAGCCCGATAATTGTGCATTCAGTTGTGCTTTACGCACGGTTAATAACTGCGCTCTTTCTGCCAATAACCATTCTAGCCACTGGTCAAACCCCTGCCCCGACTGCGCT
>CAMCGI010000178.1 GCA_945874205.1 Francisella tularensis subsp. holarctica | reverse complement strand
GAAAGCATGATTGATTATCGTAACGAAGAAACATTAGCCGCTTACACACCTGTTGCCTTGTGGAATATTGTATGGGGATTGATTGCTAAAGAGGACTTAAATGAGCTTTACCAACCAGTTAATGAGTTAAAACAGATATTGTCATTATTGGTGATTGCGTTAATTCTGTTTGTTATTATTGCGTCAGTTCTGTTCTCTGCACGACTAACGCGTCCTATTCATAATTTGATGACAATTATGAATAATGCTCGCACAACAGGCAATCTTACGCTGCGCGGCACGGCTAATACCACAGATGAAATCGGTGAGATGACGCTTGCATTTAACGAGTTGATGAAACTGCAAAACAATATGGTTAAAGACCTTGATGAAACATTAGATGCCATTTCAAAAGGAAATTTTAATCGTGTTATCACCGCTGAATATAAAGGCGATCTAAATCACCTTAAACAACGTGCTAATGATACGGTTGATACCCTACGCAACACGATGGGGCAAATTCGTCAAGCGGTTGAGGCACTCAAACACGGCAGCTTTAATTTTCACTCAAATACAAGTGAACTCACTGGCGACTTTAAAAGCATTATGATTAGCTTAGGGCGTGCTATGCAACAAGTTCATCATGCATTTACTCTAACAAATGAAGTAATGACTCAATTATCTCTATTTAATCTCGATGCTCGTCTTGAAATGGATGCTGCTGGCGATATTGCAACACTACAAAAAAACATTAACAACACCCTAATTTCCCTAAAGACGGGCATAACTGCCGCTAGCAAAACCATCTCTCTGCTTGAAAAAGGTAACTTTTCAATACCCATGTCAGGTGATTTATCGGGTGAAATGACGCATCTTAAAACAACACTTAATACTGCTATTGAAAAAATAAATTTGGCACTAGGAGCAATTACAGGACGCGTACGTGAAACAAGTGTTAATAGTCAGGAACTTACTAATATTACACAATATATTAGCAAACAAATGACGTTACAGTCACACACTCTTCAAGAGTCTTCTGCTGCTATGGAAAAACTTTCATTGCAAGCAAAAGAAACAACGTTTACTGCGACTCGTGCATCTGAACAAGCACAAAAAGCATCAGATCAGGTTAATACTGGTGTTGATATTATGGGTCAAAGCATGAGCGCAATGAACGACATTCGTCGCTCTAGTCGTCGCATTACCGAAATTTTAGGACTCATTGACTCTATCGCCTTCCAAACAAATTTATTGGCACTTAATGCCGCAGTTGAAGCTGCACGCGCTGGTGAACATGGTCGAGGTTTTGCTGTTGTAGCGAGTGAAGTTCGTGCGTTATCACAAAAAACAGTACAAGCTGCATCAGATATTAAAGAGCTTATCGAAAACAATAATGAACATATTAATAAAGGGGCTGATTTAATTGCTTCAGCTGGTGAAACAATGCATATCATTAACAATCAAATTGGTAATTTTATCGCACTTGTTGATGATATTATGAACAAAAATATCGAACAATCTAATGCAATTGAAGTTAGCAAGCAATCTATTCAACAAATTGATCAACTGAACAAAAACAATAGCCAACAAATTCAGCAAGCTTCAAAAGCATCATTAAAAATGCATCATTCGGCACAATATCTTAATGAGATGGTAGAACAATTTACGCTTGATACTCGTGCTGTCAGTGTTGCCAATGATCTGGCTATTATTGCTGAAAAAAGAAAAGACAATAAAGCTAAAGAGAATAAAGCACTCATTCCTTCTGTGATACAAACTGAATCACAGAAGGAATCACAAACTAAACCAAAACAAATTGCTGCCTTACCCGCACCTAATGCGTCTAAAAAAGAAAAAACAGAAGAGTGGGAAGAATTTTAACATCTGCAAAAAGCAATTGCCACCTTAAAAAAACCGCCACAAATGGCGGTTTTTTACCATAAAAACACATAACGCACCAAAAAGAATGAAATAACGTAAAAATAAAAACATAAAACAATCGAAACAACAACAACGAATTGATTTTTAATATATTTTTATAATATGGATTAATTAATGCTTTATATGAATGTTAACACTAAAGTTGCACAATGGAGAATTTAAAATGAAGTTAATTACCGCTATTATTAAGCCCTTTAAATTAGATGATGTTCGCGAAGCACTTAGCTCGTTAGATATTCATGGAATGACCGTTACTGAGGTCAAGGGGTTTGGTCGTCAAAAAGGACATACCGAAATCTATCGCGGCGCTGAATATACAGTCGAATTTTTACCTAAAATTAAAATTGAAGTCGCTGTTTCTGGTGATCATTTAGATAATGTCTTAGAATCGATTATTGCAGCTGCCCATACTGGCAAAATCGGTGATGGTAAAGTTTTTGTAACCAATCTAGATGAAGTAGTTCGTATTCGCACTGGCGAACGCGGCACTATTGCACTATAACCTTAGGATAAACAGTGGAGAACGTTTTATGCAAACACTAAAAGAAAAAGGACTACTTGTTTTAGCAAGTATTGGCGCATTGATTGCACCCACAATCAGCTGGGCAGAAGAAGCTGCTGAAGTAGCAACAGAAGCTGCTACAGCTGTTGCCACCATTAATTCTGGCGATACTGCTTGGATGCTTATCTCAAGCGCGCTTGTACTACTCATGATTATTCCCGGATTAGCACTTTACTATGCTGGTATGGTTCGTGCTAAAAACGCACTTTCTACTATGATGCAAGTATTTGCTGTTGTCTGTGTGGGGTCGATTGTTTGGTTCACTTTTGGCTATAGTTTAGCTTTTGGTGATGGTGGTGCAAATAATGCTTGGATCGGTGATTTATCGAAAGCCTTTTTGGCGGGTATGATGCCTAGCGATGTTAAAGGCACGATTCCTGAAGTGTTGTTTGTTATGTTTCAAATGACCTTTGCCTTAATCACACCAGCAATCATTATTGGTGGCTTTGCTGAGCGTATGAAGTTCTCTGCAGTATTATTATTCTCTGCTTTGTGGATTGCATTGGTCTATGTACCGATTGCTCACTGGGTATGGGGCGGTGGCTTCTTATCGGCTGACGGTGTATTAGACTTTGCTGGTGGTACAGTAGTTCATATCAACGCTGGTATCGCAGGCTTAGTTGCTGCAATCATGATTGGTAAGCGTAAAGGCTTCGGCACACAAGGTATGCCACCACACAGCATGATGATGACCATGATTGGTGGTGCAATGTTGTGGGTAGGTTGGTTTGGTTTCAATGCTGGCTCTGAATTAGCAGCTGATGGCGTTGCCTCTATGGCGATGTTAGTAACACAAATCGCAACAGCAGCTGCCGCTTTAGGGTGGATGATGGCTGAGTGGATTGTACGTGGCAAGCCAACTGGTTTCGGTTTGATCTCTGGTGCGGTTGCGGGCTTAGTTGCTGTGACACCTGCAGCAGGTTTTGTCGGTCCTACTGGTGCATTATTCATTGGTATGATTGCAGGTGCTGTGAGCTTTATTGCAGCCACAAGCATTAAGCGTGCTTTTGGTTATGATGATGCTTTGGATGCTTTTGGTGTTCATGCTGTTGCTGGTATCGTTGGCGCACTATTAACAGGTATTTTTGTAGATGCCTCTTTTGGTGGCAAAGGATTGGCTGATGGCGTTAGCATCATGTCTCAGTTCATGATCCAAGCTGAAGGCGTAGGTGTTACTGTTGTCTATAGTATCATTGCGACTGCCATTATTCTTAAAGCAATTGATATCATGGTAGGCTTACGTATTACTGAAGAAGAAGAAGTTGAAGGTATGGATTTAGCACTCCATAACGAACGTGCTTACAACCATTAATTTGAATTAAACACGATACAATTAAAAGCACTGCTCTAATGTGCGAAAAAAAAGCCCTATCAAATTTGATAGGGCTTTTTTATGCAATACAAACAAGGCATTGACCGCAATCAAACAACGCTACTGCCACCATCAGTAGAAGACTATTTGCCAAGTAATCATCTTATTCTCGTCATTAACCATTACCAGCAATAAAAAAAATGAACAGCAATGATGACGGCAAAAGTGTCATTTTATCGTATCAGTCGCTAGCAATATTTAACGCCTGCATTGTTTCTTCTAAGGTATCGTAAAATTCAACAGGAATTTTGCTATTACCAAATCCTGCTTTAATGAGCTTTGCTTTAAGATCAGCATTAGCACCGCGCAAAATAATACGGATACCTTGCTTGTGTAGTCGGCTTACCATATCTTCTAATGCCAAAATGGCGGTAATATCCGCAAAAGGAACATCGACTAAGCGAATTACCAGCGTATGGTATTGTTGCTGTGTTACCTTCATGGCACGCGCGAAGTTTTCTACTGCACCAAAAAATAACGGGCCGTCAATGGCATACACTTGGATGCCTTTGGGTA
>CAMCGI010000177.1 GCA_945874205.1 Francisella tularensis subsp. holarctica | reverse complement strand
ATTTACTTGAAGGCATTCCAACCGACCATCTTGCTGGCATGTTTAATTACCGCAATCACATTCAAGCACACTCTAATTTTAATACACCACCTGTTTTCGCCATTTATGTTGTTTTTTTAGTGACGCAATGGTTATTAAATGATATTGGTGGCTTAGAAAATATGGCGACGATTAATCGTCAAAAAGCAGCATTATTGTACGAACTACTCGATAATAGCGATGGGTTTTATCATACTCGCACGAGCACTATAATAGATCGCTCAATGATGAATGTTTCGTTTACTTTGGATAAAAAAGAAAAAGAAGCACAATTTTTAGCACAATCGGCAGCACTAGGATTCTCTGGACTGGCAGGGCATCGTTCGACAGGGGGAATGAGGGCATCGCTTTATAATGGACTAACCTTAGCTGCTGTTGAGCAACTAGTTAGTTTTATGCATGATTTTAGAGAGTCTAATTAAAACAACAAAAAAACGGCTACTTATGCTAGCCGTTACCAATACAAGAATTAACTGTTACAAAACATTAAGCACTTTTATCTGTGATTAGTCCGACAAGTTGACCCATTGCATCTTTCGGATTTTGATTTGATTTTAATCCTTCTAAATAGTTATCAATTTGTTTGCTAATTCGCAACATTTCTTTATCAGGGAATTGTTGTAAAGTCTCACCAGTTTGAGCATCTTTTAAATAAAGAATCATTTTTCCAGCATCTTTATCAAAACTAAACTGCAATTCACTGCCATTTGCTTTAAATGCATCATTAACCTCTGCTATTTTTGCAGGTGTCAACTCTTGCACTAGCGTTGTTGATGATTTTTCAGGTACTGCTTGAGGAGATATTTTTTCTGCAACAGCATCAACCTCTAATGCCGTTTGTGACTCTGGATTTTTTTCAGTAACTGATTTTAGTTGCATCGTTTGTGCAACCATATTATCAATTTTCATATCAGAATCCCCCTATATATCTTTACTAATAAGGGGGGAGACATTATCAGCAACAGCCTCAACACCTTCCCCCCTTTACTATTTAACTATCTCAATAAAGACAATACGTTCTGACCACTTTGATTCGCTTGTCCTAACATTGACATACCTGCTTGTTGCAAGACTTGTGTCCGTGCTAAACTGGCTGACTCTTTCGCATAATCAGTATCATTGATACGACTACGTGCTGCCATAATGTTTTCGGTCACATTACCTAAGTTAGAGGTCGTATGCTCTAAACGATTCTGAACTGCACCCCATTTCGCACGCAATGTCCCAATATTCGATAATGCACTATCAATACGCATTACCGTTTTTGATGCAGCTGCTACAGTGCCAATACTCGCTTTAGAATAAGCCGATCCAGCTGTTACTTTTTTAGAGCCTGTTGTGCCGTTGACTGACATAAATTTACCAAAAATCTGTCCTGAACCACCACCTGTAAAAAAGTTACCCATAGAGACTTGAATTTTATCACGTCCGCTACCACCATTACCCACTTCCCAACCCACTTGGATAATACGTGTGCTAGCAGCAGTTGACAAAAATGAACCAGCTACAGAACCCATTTGCGCCATAACAGATAATTCATTAAATTTAGTAGTAGCAGCAACACGGTTAATTTCTGTGCTAATTTGCTTAAACTCATTATTCATTTGTGAACGATTTTCAGTATTATAAGTACCGTTCATTGCTTGTAACGATAGTTCTCGTTGACGTTGCAACATACCAATCACTTCATCAGCCGCACCATCTGCTGTTTGAATTAGTGACATGGCATCGTTAGCGTTGCGCACAGCTTGATCTGAACCACGCACTTGCGAGTCCATACCAATAACTATCGTCTGACCAGCTGCATTATCTTTGCTGTGGTTGATGCTTTTTCCCGATGTCAAACGTTCCATTGTGGTCGCTTGAGTTCGTGAATTTTTTTCCATCAAACGAACGGCGGTTTCTGAACCTATATTGGTATTAATTACCATAGCCATGATAGCTCTCCTTTAACGGTTTTAAGATTCCCTTTTACGGGCTTTATGTTCTCAAGGAGAGGTAACGGCAGAAAAACTATTTTCTTTAACATTTACTCATCATTAAGTGATTCTGACAAACTACCAATGCCACCAGCTTCGCTCCATAAACGCTGAATCATTGGATTCTTTGGTGCATACTGATGAGCATCTTCTAGTAACGTTTTAGCTTGAGTCAACTCTTTTGCATCAAGCAACAGGCGTGCAAGCTGTAGACGTGCTGCCATATCTTCTGGCATTTTTTGCACATAAACAGCTAAGACTTCTCGTGCAAGTTTTTCTTGTCCTAGTGTCAATAAAATGCTGGCATACACGGTTAGATAACCATGCTGACGCACACATAGTTTTTCTAATACTTTCAGTGCTTGATTATAATCACGTTGAGATAAGGCTAATGTTAGAGAAGATACTTGTGCTTGTTCTTGTAGTTTTTTATGTTCAACCATTTCCCAAGTGCTATAAGCTTCGGCTACTTCACCACGTAAACTGCTAAAATAACCCAAAATAAACAATCCTAAGTCTCGATAGAACTCATCTTTTTGTACGTTTTCTTCACAAAACGTAAGTACTTCTTCTAATTTATCAATACTTTCTTCATCCACTTTTTGCATCGACTTAATAACACTGTCTAAGGTATTATCATGAACACTGGCCTTAAACTTTTTAACCAATCCTGTTTCAGTCACCTTAAAAATAGCATCAAAAGCACGAATAAGTGGATAAGCTAGTGTTTCTTCCTCTTTTGACAAATCCTCTTTAGTGCGTTTATGTAAGTCTAGCCACACATACAGTCGCCCTGGCTGCCCATATCGAATCCACCCTTTAACCAAGTCTATTGATAAAACAGCACGTTCACGTTCTAATTGACGCAATTTAACCACCTCCTGTGCAGCGTCAATAATTTGAATTAAGGCATTGCAAGAAGTCTGTATTGCGCTAAAATAATGCGTTAAGGCTTGTGTAATAGCATCATTGTCTTGCTCCTGTGTCATATCAACGGTTAAAGCATCATGAAACGCCCTAGGTAGATAATCCATCAATACAGGCAAATCTCCCCCTAAAGCTTTATCGATACGATTACGCATATGACTAACCTTGGCTGTCTGCTGAATTGTTTTTTCTTCAGAGTCAAATAAATGCTTTGCCGATTTAATACCTGCTTTAGCTCCCCTACTTGCTTCTAAAAAACGACGACGCATACGTTGTAGTTCTTTTAGTGTTGCCTTGGAAAACTTATCCTCATTAAACTTTAGGTCACGTACACACGCATCTACTGTTTCAGGTGCTTTATTATCCCACTCTGGCAATACCAAATCTTGCCAAGCAATATGCTCAACACCGTCAATATGCGCTGCATCAGGACTTGGATTATAAAAACGCAGTGTTTTAAAATGAGCACAAGTTCCTTTAACTTGAAGCTGTAATGTTTGATGTGCTGAAAACAAATCGGGTGTTGTCGGTGCTAACTGCCCACTATTTGTTGTCACAAACTGAGTAGCACGATAAGTACCTACAAACCGCCCTACCTGACTTTCTAAGCTACCCGACTCATGAGACTGACCATCACGCTTGTGACACATGTCAACTCCCGCAAAAATAATATGCTCAAATCCCATATGCGTCATAAATGAAATTAATGTATTGGTAATCGTAGGACCAGGTGCGGTAAACTGCTCATTCGCATCAAGCTCAATTTTGAACCAAGGATAACGCTTACCTTGATAAAAACTATGCCCTCTAAACTGCGATAATAAGCGAGGATTAACATGATAGGCATGTAAAAAGGTACTTTTTTTATCGTGTAATAGCATCTGTTTTGAGTTATCAAAACTAATTTCATTAGGGTCAACTGCACCAATAAAATCAGGATCAATCCCTTCATTTTTAAGACGCGCACAAACACGCCCCACTGCAAATAAAGTGATACGCGCTCTATTTTCTTTAATCCAATCAATTGCGTCGTCTAACGAAGGACCGCCTGCGAGCAACACAGCAACACCACCATCAAACTGATGATAAAGATGATGTATTGAATGCTGATTATCAGCAATATTTAATAATTGAGCATTAATAAACCCTAGTGAACCATGAATCTCAATCATCTGTGAAAAAAAGAAGCGATGAATTAATGGCTCATATACCTGCCATAGTCTAGCGTATGCGGGATGATACTGATCGAGTGTCACTAAAGATCGATGAATACCAATGGCATTACGGTACAAATAACCATTATACTTTTCGCTAACCAATAAAGATAAATTACCATTAGCAGGTAACAGTTCGATGAAATCATGATCATACTCATGATTTTCTTCTAACCAGTCTATCATCTCAGGAAGCTCAACGATTAACACACG
>CAMCGI010000176.1 GCA_945874205.1 Francisella tularensis subsp. holarctica | reverse complement strand
GGGACGCATAGATGCCTCCTTATTTAATTTTTTATATTAAAAAACAAGCCGCACCCATTAGAGTGCGGCTTGTTTGGTTTTTTAGATACAAGTAGTTTACGATAAATCTTGAATACGGTAAACCGTCTTATCATTCTGATAATCCATTGCCATTGCCATTGCCTCAGCACCTGCTACCGTTGTGGTATAAGCAACACGATGCATCAAAGCTTCACGACGAATCGAGTAAGAATCAGCAACCCCCATTGCACCATCAGAAGTATTCACAATCAGTACAATTTCATCATTTTTAATCATATCAACGATATTAGGACGACCTTCAGTGACCTTGTTAACGACGCTGTGTTTAATACCTGCTTCTTGCAAAGATTTAGCCGTACCACGTGTTGCCACAATATCAAAACCACGCACTGCAAGCATCTTAGCCACATCAACCGCTGCTGCTCTATCTGCTTGACGCACCGAAATAAAGACACGTCCGCTCGTTGGTAACTCTGTACCCGCTGCCAACAATCCCTTGGCAAATGCCTGAGCAAAGTTTTCACCAATGCCCATAACCTCACCTGTTGACTTCATTTCTGGACCAAGAATCGGATCAACGCCATTAAACTTAATGAATGGGAATACAACTTCTTTTACCGATACATGATCAGGAATAATTTCTTTAATGAAGCCCTGTGTTTCTAGCGTTTGACCTGCCATCACACGCGCGGCAATTTTAGCCAATGGATGACCGATTGCTTTAGATACAAACGGCACTGTACGTGAGGCACGAGGATTTACTTCAAGTACATAAATATCTTCGCCTTTAACAGCAAACTGCACGTTCATCAAACCACGCACTTTTAATGCAAATGCCATTGCTTCTGTCTGACGACGAATTTCATCTTGAATATGCGCAGGAACAGTATAAGGTGGCAATGAACACGCCGAGTCACCTGAGTGGATGCCCGCTTGCTCAATATGCTCCATAATCGCACCAATAACCACACGCTCACCATCACAAATTGCATCCACATCTAGCTCAATCGCATCATCCAAGAAACGATCTAACAATACAGGAGAATCATTTGATACTTGAACAGCTTCGCGCATATAGCGTGCTAAGTCTTTCTCACCATAGACGATTTCCATCGCACGACCACCCAACACATATGAAGGGCGAACGACTAGCGGATAACCAATTTCAACTGCCAAAGTTAAGGCTTGCTCAGGCGTGCGTGCTGTGCGGTTTGCAGGCTGACGCAAACCCAACTCTTGTAACAGTTTTTGGAAACGCTCACGATCCTCTGCCAAATCAATAGAGTCTGGTGAAGTACCGATAATCGGCACACCCGCAGCTTCTAGCTCACGCGACAATTTTAATGGCGTTTGACCACCATACTGCACAATCACCCCTTCTGGCTTTTCGACTGCAACCACTTCTAACACATCTTCTAATGTTAATGGTTCGAAATATAAGCGATCGGATGTGTCGTAATCAGTCGAAACTGTTTCTGGGTTACAGTTCACCATAATGGTTTCAAAACCATCTTCACGCAATGCCATGGCAGCATGAACACAACAATAGTCAAACTCGATACCCTGACCAATACGGTTAGGACCGCCGCCCAAAATCATGATTTTACGCTTATTTGTCGGTGCTGCTTCACATACCTGCTCATATGTCGAATATAAATAAGCAGTATTCGTTGCAAACTCAGCGGCACAGGTATCAACACGCTTATAAACAGGTTTCACGCCTAACGTATGGCGGAATTTGCGCAAGAAATGGCTATCGGTATTCAGTAATTTCGCTAAGCGCATATCCGAGAAGCCTTTACGCTTCAGCTTCAACATACGATCCGCATCAAGCGCATCTAAACCACCTGTACGCACCGATTTTTCTTCACGAACGATGTCTTCAATTTGCGCTAAGAACCAAGGATCAATGGCTGAAATTTCATAAATTTCTTCTAACGACCAACCAAAACGGAAAGCATCACCCACGTACCACAAACGATCAGGACCTGGTGAGCGCAATTCATGACGTAAAATATCACGCACTTCTTTTTCATCTAGCTCAGTAAATTTAAGCATAGAGTCTAATCCTGAGCGACCCGTTTCTAGCCCACGAATGGCTTTTTGTAGCGATTCTTGGAAAGTACGCCCCATTGCCATCACTTCACCAACTGACTTCATTTGTGTTGACAAACGCGCTTCAGCTTGTGGAAATTTCTCGAAAGTGAAACGTGGAATTTTAGTAACCACGTAATCGATAGAAGGTTCAAAAGATGCTGGTGTCAAACCACCCGTAATATCATTTGTCAATTCATCGAGCGTATAGCCAACAGCTAATTTAGCTGCTACTTTTGCAATCGGGAAACCTGTCGCTTTAGAAGCTAACGCCGATGAGCGTGACACACGAGGGTTCATCTCGATGACAATCATACGACCATCTTTAGGATTAATCGCAAATTGAACGTTAGACCCCCCTGTTTCGACACCAATCTCACGCAATACTGCAATCGACGCATTACGCATAATTTGATATTCTTTATCGGTCAATGTTTGTGCTGGCGCAACAGTAATAGAATCTCCTGTATGCACACCCATTGGATCAAAGTTTTCGATAGCACATACAATGATACAGTTGTCTTTAGTATCACGAACCACTTCCATTTCGAACTCTTTCCAGCCCAAAATCGACTCTTCAATCAGTAATTCTGTGGTTGGCGACATGTACAAACCATGCTTACAAATCTGCTCAAATTCATCTTTGTTATAAGCAATACCGCCACCCGTACCACCCAAGGTAAATGAAGGGCGAATAACAGTTGGAAAACCAACGCGCTGCTGAATTACCCATGCCTCTTCTAACGTATGCGCAACACCTGATTCAGGCACATCTAGTCCAATTTTAACCATTGCTTGACGAAACTTTTCACGGTCTTCGCCTTTATCAATTGCTTCTGGTTTAGCACCGATTAACTCAACGTTATATTTTTCAAGCACACCATGATGCCACAAATCTAACGAACAATTAAGTGCTGTCTGCCCACCCATTGTTGGCAACAAAGCATCGGGGCGTTCTTTTTCGATAATACGCTCAACGGTTTGCCAATTAATGGGCTCGATATAGGTGGCATCCGCCATATCAGGATCAGTCATAATGGTTGCAGGATTAGAGTTCACCAAAATAACGCGATAACCCTCTTCCCGCAATGCTTTACACGCTTGCGCACCTGAATAGTCAAATTCACAGGCTTGACCAATGACAATAGGACCTGCACCAATAATTAAAATACTTTTTATGTCTGTTCTCTTAGGCATCGTCTTCTTCCTTATTATGAGCTTAAGCGCGGCGTGCGGTCATGTTAGCGATAAATTCATCAAACAGGTAAGCTAAATCGTGCGGACCTGGACTGGCTTCGGGATGACCTTGAAAGCTAAAAAATGGCTTGTTCGCAAAACGAATACCTTGATTAGAACCATCAAATAATGAACGGTGTGTTGCTTCAACCCCTGCTGGCAGGCTTGACTCATCAACAGCAAAACCATGATTTTGCGCTGTAATTAACACCTTTCCTGTACGACTATCCTGTACAGGATGATTGCCACCATGATGACCGAACTTCATTTTGAGTGTTTTTGCACCAGCAGCTAATGCCAATAATTGATGCCCTAAACAAATACCATAAATAGGTGTGTCGCCTTGAATTAATTCGCTAATCGCACTAATCGCATAGCTACAAGCGGCAGGGTCACCAGGACCATTCGACAAAAAGATACCATCAGGATTCATCGCCTTAACCGCAGCAGCAGAGGTATCAGCTGGCACAATGGTTAAACGACAACCGCGCTGTGTTAGCATGCGCAAAATATTTGTTTTAACACCATAATCGAAAGCAACAACATGATAAGGAAGATCAGCATCAATTTTAGTCGCAAACCCTTCTCCTAAAGCCCACTCACCTTCTCGAAAAGTATAAGCTTCTTTAGTAGTCACTTCGATAGCCAAATCCATACCATTCAAACCAGCAAAAGCCTGTGCTTTAGCAACCGCAGCCACAGCATCGATATTATCACCTGCAATAATAACGCCATTTTGCGCCCCTTTTTCACGCAATACACGGGTTAATTGGCGCGTATCAATCTCACTAATCGCCACAACATTTTGTTCTTTGAGATAATCGGGTAATGACTGAGTTGCTCGGAAGTTAGAGTGTAATAACGGTAAATCACGAGTGATTAACCCACTCGCCATGACGCCTTTACTTTCGCAATCTTCTGGCGTAATACCCACATTACCGATATGAGGATAGGTCAAAGTTACCAACTGACGAAAATATGATGGATCTGTCAAAATTTCTTGATACCCTGTCATTGAGGTATTAAAA
>CAMCGI010000175.1 GCA_945874205.1 Francisella tularensis subsp. holarctica | reverse complement strand
ATTTAATGCAAGATGAAAATGGTCAGATTATTGGCACTCATTCAATTTCTGCAGGGTTAGATTATCCTGGTGTAGGACCTGAGCACTCATTCTTAAAAGACACAGGTCGTGCTAATTATGTTGCCATTACGGATAATGAAGCCTTGGATGGTTTCCGTTTGTTAACTAAAATGGAAGGGATTATTCCTGCCCTTGAAACCAGTCATGCGATTGCCTATGCAGCTAAATTAGCCCCTGAGTTGTCAAAGCATCAGTCGATTGTGGTTAACTTATCGGGTCGAGGGGACAAGGATATGAATACTATTGCTGCCATTGAAGGCTTTACGTTGTAAGGAATCGAATTATGAATCGTTTAGAGACTGTTTTTGCTGATACACGTGCGCACAATCGTGCAGCATTGATTCCTTATATTGCAGCGGGTGATCCCAGTCCATTGTTAACTGTTCCGTTAATGCACACGTTGGTCGATGCAGGTGCAGATGTATTAGAATTAGGTATTCCTTTTTCTGATCCTATGGCGGATGGTCCAGTCATTCAACGTGCCACTGAGCGTGCGTTGACATTTGGCGTTAGTTTACGTCAGGTGTTAGAGATGGTAATGGATTTTCGTCGCCAAGATCAACTTACGCCTGTTATTTTGATGGGCTATGCTAATCCAATTGAAGCAATGGGTATTGAGCAGTTCGCCCATGAAGCTGCAAGTGCTGGTGTGGATGGTGTGTTGACAGTGGACTATCCTGCAGAAGAGGCAATGCCCATTACTCAAGCATTAAAAAAGTATGGTTTGGCTAATATTTTCTTGGTTTCGCCAACAACACCCATTGAGCGTGAGCAAGCCACCTTGCAACAAGCAGGCGGCTTTATTTATTATGTTTCTTTGCGTGGCGTTACTGGTGCGAAATTATCAGATTTAGATGAAGTTAAAGCGAAAGTATTAGAGCTAAAAGCACAAAGCAATTTACCTGTTGGTGTGGGGTTTGGTATTCGTGATGCACAAACTGCGGGTAAAATGGCAGCTTTTGCCGATGCAGTTGTTATTGGTAGTGCCTTGGTTGAGGCTATTGAGTCGGTTGCAGGCAAGGGAGATGCTGTTGTTTTAGCTGCGGCTGCAGCGTTAATTAACCCTATTCGCGCTGCGTTGCAGCGTTAATTTCCCATATTATATACGTAAGAGACGATACTCATGGCTAACTGGTTAGATAATCTTGAAAATAAATTGGGCAGTTTATTGACTACGCGCTTGCGTCGTAATACGGAGCAAAAATCATCAGTTCCTGAAGGGACGTGGGTTAAATGTCCTGGAATGGAAGCACCTGTATATCGCGCTGAAATTGAGCGAAATTGTCATGTTTGTCCTAATGGTTCACATTTACGCGTTGGTGCTCGCCGTCGCTTAGAAATTTTTTTAGATGCAGGTTCTGCTGTCGAAGTGGGTGCTTTAGTGTCTCCTGTTGATGCCTTGAAATTTAAAGATCAAAAACGCTACAAAGATCGTCTTATTGAGGCACAAACAAAAACAGGCGAAAAAGATGCTTTTTTAGTACAGCGTGGCACACTGCATGGGATGCCAATTGTGGCAGCGTCATTTGAGTTTGGTTTTATGGGTGGCTCGATGGGCGCTGTTGTGGGTGAGAAGTTTGTGCGTGCGGTAAACGAAGCCATTACACATCATTGCCCGTTTGTGTGCTTTTCTGCCAGTGGTGGTGCGCGTATGCAAGAGGCGTTGTTCTCGTTAATGCAAATGGCGAAAACTTCAGCAGCATTGGGGCAATTGCGTGCGCATAAATTACCTTTTGTGTCTGTGTTAACTGATCCCACTATGGGTGGTGTATCGGCTTCTTTTGCTATGTTGGGTGATTTGAATGTCGCTGAACCTAATGCGCTCATTGGTTTTGCAGGTCCGCGTGTAATCGAACAAACTGTGCGTGAAAAGTTGCCAGAAGGTTTTCAGCGCAGCGAGTTTTTACAAGAGCATGGTGCGATTGATTGTATTATTGATCGTCGTAATATGCGCGATGAATTGGCTGCTAAATTAGCGATTCTGATGAAGCAGGCTGCGCCTGTTAAGGCAGTCTAATTACAATGCATAGTCATTGGGGGCTGGCTGATTGGCTAGCTTTTCAAGAGTCCTCTCATACATTAGCGATTGATATGGGGTTGGCGCGTGTGCGACTTGTCGCGTCTCGCCTAGGGTTAGATAAGTCACAAGCCTTTACGATTACGGTAGCTGGCACGAATGGCAAAGGCTCATCGACAGCAATGTTGTCGAGTATCTATACCGTGGCTGGTTATAAAGTGGGTTGGTATTCCTCTCCTCACTTGTTGCATTACAATGAGCGAATTCGTCTTAACAATGAGGCTGTAACTGACGCGCTTCTGATTGAAGCATTTCGAGCGATTGCTGTGGTGAGTCAAGATTTAACACTCAGCTATTTTGAGTGGGGAACACTAGCTGCTTTGTGGTTATTCAAACATGATGCCTGTGATATTCAGGTGCTTGAGGTTGGATTAGGTGGACGCCTAGATGCAGTTAATGTTATAGATGCCGATGCGGTACTTATTACGCCTATTGATATTGATCATCAAGCCTATCTTGGCGATACACGTGAGATTATTGCTGTCGAAAAAGCAGGGGTCTTTCGTTTGGGGCAGGTTGCTGTATGTTCTGATCCTAATCCTCCCCACTCACTAATTGATGCTGCACAAACATTAAGCCTATTGCTCTACTGTTCGGGGCAAGATTTTTCTTGGCAAGTACTAGGTGATAATCACTGGCATTGGCAGAGTGGTCTTCACGCTTATCATCTGCCCAAGCCTGCATTACAAGGTAATTTTCAATATGCCAATGCAGCTGGGGTGTTGATGTTGATTGATGTTTTGCAGTCACGCTTGCCTGTTAGTGTCTCTGCTTTGTCGCAAGGATTATCTCAGGTTGCTTTGTTGGGGCGAATGGATGCGCGTAAATTGCTAGGCAGGTTTTGGTTGTTTGATGTGGCACACAATGCACAATCGATAGGTGTTCTCGCTGATTATTTAGCGATTCGATCGGAGCCAGTGGTTGCTGTTTTTAGTGCCCTATCGGATAAAGACATTGCTGCGATGGTTAATCAGTTGTCGCCTTATGTTGATTATTGGTTTGTTGCTCCTTTGGGTGGTGTGCGAGGAGCATCTTTGGCACAACTAAAAGAAGCCTTTTTATCTGTGGATAAGGATATTATTCATTGGTGTGATACGTTGAGTGATGCTTGTGCTTTGGCTCAAGATGATGATTCATCATTAACACGACTAGTTTGTGGTTCATTTGTAGCAGTAGAACAAGGTTTTCATTGGTTAGAGGTGGCATCATGCAGCAGCCATTAGGTGTTGATTTGCTTAAATTAAGAGTGATTGGTGCTGTTTTTTGGGCAGGGTTATTTGTTTATTTTGTGCCTGCTTGGTTTATGCATCCCGTAGATTTTTCCCCAAGCTTATCAAAAGAAAAATTTGTAGCAAATGAAGTTGAAACAACGACAACGCAATTGGCAGCTGCAGCTGTTGAATCGGCAGTACAAGAGCAAGAAAAACAGAATACTTTATTTATTGATAAACCATTAACAGTCACACCACCACAAGCCGATCCTGCACGTGTTCAATCGTTGAACCAGTCTTTTTCTGCACGAGAGGCAGAGTTGGATGTAAAAGGTAAAGTAAAAGTAGTAAAACAAGCGACAAAGTTGTTGGGACCAGCACCTACAATTAGCACAACAGGACGATTTACGTTGCAAATAGCAACCTATACTGCTGAGTCTATTGCGCTTGCTACACAAGCACGTTTGCAGGCAGCAGGTTTTACAGGCAAGATAACTGTGATTAATTATAAAACAGGGAGGAAAGGTTACCAAGTGCGCATTGGTCCTTACCAGTCTTTAGCGGATGCCCATAGAGCAAAAGCGATTGTTGATGTGCGATTTCATGCTAACTCTGTGGTGTTAGGAAAATAAAAAGCGAACATTAACTCTTAATCTGTTTGTCATCTAGCAAATTTTGTATGACGCTGGTGTGGCTACTTATTTCGTAAAGACTCAGTTCAATTTACAGGCTCTAACGCCCATATTTATTAGCGGGCGACTTTAATCAATTTTTTGTTGTACAATGTATAACAACGAACATAGTGATTAAGGAACTTAATGTATGAAAGCTGAAATGCTCGCAACGCGTATTGATTACGATACCAAAATAGCATTACCCAAGTGTGTGATGAGCTTGTGCTGAGCACCTCGCAAGCGATTAAGTTATTTGCACGTGCTGTCATCAATTATGGCGGCATTCCTTTTGAGGTAAAAATAAAGCAGCCGAATGCCGTTACAGTCGCTGCAATCGAAGAACTTCAGCAAGGTAAAGGACA
>CAMCGI010000174.1 GCA_945874205.1 Francisella tularensis subsp. holarctica | reverse complement strand
ATGCCATCGAAATACCCTATTGCCTGATCGTAAGCACGCTCAAGATTTTTGCCCCTGCTCTTCATTTCGACCAATAACACGCCTGCCCAAAACAAATCAACAAACCCTTGTTTGCCACCATATTTTTTGACAGCATGTTCAAAAGTAGCGAGGCGTTTATTAGTGATGCCAAATACTTCGAAAAAATCGATTAAAAAGGGTTTGGCTTCGCTATCTTCATTGCTCGCAGTTGCCCAAGTTTTGCTAAAGTTAAGAGCACGCGATTTAATGTCGTTCCAAGATAGAGGCATGATATTAGTTTCCGTTATGCAATGACGTTATCATAACCGATTTTTAAAAACACTTACCCATAACGTGCCAACTTCATCTCACCAATGCCCAACAAACCGAGTTAACTGTTCTTCTGAGGTTTCTGCTATCATCCAAACTCGTCGCTCATCACGACTAATGCCCAATACATCGGCATACCAAGCCAAATGTTTACGCGCCAAACGTATACCCGAAAACTCACCATAAAAGCGATGCATACTGTGGATATGCCTGTGGATAACTTGGTGGATAATTTCAATATCAGGTTCTGGCAATAATACGCCTGTCTGTAAGTAATGTGCTATCTGCTTAAATAACCAAGGTCGACCATTCGCACCACGCCCAATCATCGCCCCCGCTGCACCTGTATATTCCAAAACATACTTAACCTGTTCTGGGGTAGTCATATCGCCATTTGCTAAAATTGGAATTTTCACTGCTTGCACAACTTCACCAATAGTGTCGTATTCTGCCTGTCCTAAAAACTTATCTTCTCGCGTGCGTCCATGCACACTCATGAGTTGGATGCCTTCGTTTTCTGCTATTTTTGCAATACATACAGCGTTTTTATAATTGCGTGCACTGCCTGTGCGTATTTTTAACGTCACAGGGGTATTTGGAACAGCCTGCACTACGGCACGACAAATATCAGCAACCAATAGCTCATTACTAAGCAACGCAGAACCTGCCGCCACATAACAAACTTTCTTGGCAGGGCAACCCATATTGATGTCAATAATATGCGCACCGCCAGCAACCTGTACTCGTGCAGCCGCTGCCATATCCAATGCATTATTTCCCAATAGCTGAATAGCAATGGGCGCAATTTCATCGCTCTGAACCGTGCGAAAAATACTCTTATCAGTTCCCATTAAATCGCTGCGACTGTGCAACATCTCACCCACTGCATAACCTGCGCCCCACGCACGACACAGATTACGCCACGGCAAATCGGATACACCAGCCATCGGTGCTAAGACAAGATTATTAGGTAGGCTATAATGCCCAATGATTAATGGACGAAGCAACACTAATAATCCTTATTCAATTGGAAAATACAAACAAAAGACACTACCTTGCCCCGCAGGATTAGCAGAATAGGTTAAGCGTCCACCATGCAATAATACAATTTTATTGACTACCGACAACCCCAAGCCAACACCAGAAACATTACCCACATTGTCACCTCGTGTGTAAGCTTCAAAGAGTAGTTGTGCCTTATCAGGTGCAATACCAACCCCCATATCCACTACACAGACGACACACCAAACTTGCTGATTTTCGTTTTGTTGCTGGATAGTTAGCGTAATATGCGAGTCTGCTGAACTGTATTTGCTGGCATTGTTAATTAAATTACTGACAGCAATTTGTACCAAACGCACATCTGCCGTTAAAACAATCTCATTAGGACAGGAAACTATAAACGATTGCGCACCCATAAAATCTTTTTGCCACTTCTGCGCTAAAACTTGCATTGATAATACTTGCTTACTCAATGAAAAATTATTTTGCTCTAACTGACCTTTTAATAAAAAAGCATCAATCAGTTGATTCAATGCCTGCACTGCCTGCCCAATGCGCATCTGACGTTTACGATGATCTTCGCTAACAGGCATTTTTTTATCAAGGATTCTTAGATTTTTTACTGCTAAATCAATAATAGCTACTGGGGTTTTAATTTCGTGAGCAATCATAGCAAAAAAAGCTGCCTGTTCTTTACGATGATGCTGCTCTTTTGCTATTTGTTGTTCAGCAAAGCTTGCCTGTGACTGTATCAATTTAAGCTGAAAAGATTGTCGTTGCCGACTCCACAACAGCAACAAAAACAAAAACAACACAAGTGCAACACTCAGTCCAATATATAAAAAATAAGGACGTAGCTGTGTCATAATGCCGACATTAACTTGTTGACTGGTTTGCAACCAATGACGATAAATGGCATCTTTTTCTTCTAACGAGATTTGTGCTAACGCTTTTTGCAAAATTGATAATAACTCTGGTTGACTTTTATGTACACCAATTGCCAACTCAAATGGTTGCTCTGCCTGTGCAATCACCTGTAATCCTGTCAGTCCATAATTTTTCATCGCATTATGAATAGCCGCCAAGTTATCCGACACTGCAAAAGCCTTACCGATGATTACCGCATCTAGCCCCTCCTTAACCGAATCAACTACCAATAATGGCAACTGAGGATAATGCTGTTTAAGATAATCTTCCGACCAATACCCCTTAACTACCGCGATGGTTTGATTCTGCTTGAGTTCTGCGTAGCCTTCGAGATAACGCTCGCCCTCTCGCGCTATTAATACCATCGGAAAAGATAAATAAGGCGCAGTAAAGTTAAGATATTGACGACGTACTTGAGTATCGACAGCACAAGGCAAGATAGGCGATTTCCCAGAAAATGCCAGATTTTGTACTACTGACCAAAGCCTATCTTTATTGGCAACAAACTGAACACCCAGTAGTTGCTCAAAATATCGAAAATACTCAGCAGCCATACCATCGTACTCTCCTTGAGCATTTATAAATTCAAAAGGTGCCCAGTCTATGTCATTCGCTAACTCAATTATAGGATGCGCTTGTAAATAAGCACGCTCACTATCACTAAGCCAAAGTTTATTATTTTTAAAAATCAACTTATCGATATTGACTGATTTTTCTTCTGCAAGAGAGAGTAATCCCAAATCTTTTGCCATAGTAATGATAGCTTGTAGTTTCACAGCATCCAGATTACCAATGGGAATACTACCCAATTGCACATAGCGCGAGGTTTCCTTTGCTTCATAAAGCAAAGCCTCTTTTGACTTGTAGTCAGGATAGTGCGCTAGAATCCAATCAACTATTTCTTCTTGATGGCTTAATGCGTATCGCCACCCTTCAATAGTAGCATCTTTAACTGCCTGCACAATTTGTGGCTTTTCGGCTGCAAATTGTTGCGAAGTAAACAAAATATCATCATAACTAACGATGCCATAACTTTTAGGGTCTAACTGATAATATTCAATATTCTTTTCATTTAATACAAAAGGCTCATTAGTACTATAAGCTGAAAAAACATCAACTTTACCCGAAATAAAATCAGATAAATCCCAACTGCTTGGTACTTCTTTTATATTTGTTGCCCCATCTGTACGCGCCAATTTAAGCAAACTTAATACTTGTAAAATATCTTGACGCATAACGATATTATTACTTAAATCGCTTAATTGAATAATCGGTTTATGCGACACTAATACCACAGGGGAATACTGAAATGAAGTCATAACCAAACTTAAAGGCAAGCCTTTAGTAGCATCTACTGCTATTTGACTATAACCAATACCAAAGTTAACACGACCAGAAAGCACCTCATCATTAATATTCATATTGGGTTGCCAATCTTTTAGCTGCAAATCCAAACCTGCTTTCTGGTAATACCCCTGTTTGATGGCAGCATAATAACCCGCAAACTCAAATTGATGCCGCCAATACAATTGAATCGAAACAGGGGTTAATGCATTACTAACCGCTTGATCAGCAAATAATGACGCGCTAAAAAAACTAACAAATAATAATAGCAACCTATTCACATTAGTTTACTAAAGTTAGTAAAAATTTATCATATTGTGCTAACACACGCGCATCCGCAAACTGAGCCAGCACGCGCTCACGTCCAACCTGCCCCATCATGGCACGTTCTTTGACTGATAATGCTAAAAAAGAGCGAATCGCATCAGCTAATGCATATGCATTATGCGCTTCACACAATAATCCCGTTTCACCATCCACGACTAAATCACGACAACCAACGACATCAGTAGCAATCACAGGTTTGCCCATACTCATGGCTTCCAACACAGTGCGAGGCAGCCCTTCAGCATATGAGGGCAAAACCAAGGCATCACAATTAGCAATATACTCACGCACATCTGCCGTTTCGCCCAAATATTTCAACCAACCTTCCGACTGCCAATGCGCGACCACCTCTGGCGTAATTGCTTGCGGATTCTGTGGATAAAACGGACCTAATAATTGCAACTGCACCGCTGATAAATGCACCACGGCATCATGTTCTTCGTTGTTACGTGGATTAATGGCG
>CAMCGI010000173.1 GCA_945874205.1 Francisella tularensis subsp. holarctica | reverse complement strand
ATTGTCATGGCTACCGTTAAAGGTGACGTTCACGACATTGGCAAAAACATCGTTGGCGTGGTGCTGCAATGTAACAACTTCGATGTCCTCGACTTAGGCGTAATGGTATCGAGCGAAAAGATTTTACAATCTGCGAAAGAATGGGGCGCGGATATGATTGGCTTGTCGGGCTTAATCACCCCCAGCTTAGATGAAATGGTACACGTCGGCAAAGAAATGCAACGTCAGGGTTTTACCATGCCCTTACTGATTGGTGGTGCAACCACTAGCCGTGCGCATACTGCCGTTAAAATCGACCCGAGTTATGAGGGTGCTGTGGTGTATGTCAAAGATGCCTCGCGTGCCGTTGGCGTTGCTCAGTCTTTGTTGTCGAAAGAATTACGTGAAGCCTTTAAGTCGCAAGTCAAAGCCGAATATGTACAAGTACGTGACGAGCGCAAAAAACGTGGCGAAGGCGCTGCCCGTATTCCTTTATCGACTGCTCGCGCCAACCACATCGCCCTAGATTGGGATAATTATACCCCACCAAAACCCAGCTTTTTAGGCGTGAAGATATTAAAAGACTATCCCCTCGAAGACCTTATTGAACGCATCGACTGGTTGCCTTTTTTCAATGCGTGGGGATTGGCGGGGACTTTCCCTGCGATTCTGACCGATAAGGTGGTGGGTGTCGAAGCCAACAAACTCTATATCGACGCGCAACTGATGCTGCGCCAGATTGTGTCCGAAAAATGGCTGACCGCGAAAGGCGTATTCGGCTTCTGGCCTGCCAACCGTGCCGATAATGGCGACGACATCATCCTATTCAAAGACGACAACCGCAAAGAAGAAATCACGCGCTTGCATCATATCCGTCAGCAGATGGATAAAAAGCGCGGCGGTTACAACCAGTGTTTATCAGACTACATCGCGCCGCTGAATCCGCATGGCTTAGGTTGTCCTTGTTGCACTGCCAAACTCGACTTGCCCGCGCGTCATATTCGTGACTATATCGGCGGCTTTGCGGTCACGGCTGGCATCGGTATCGATGAACACATTGCCCGTTTTGAAGCTGACCATGACGACTACCACAGCATTATGCTCAAAGCCCTTGCCGACCGTTTGGCAGAAGCTTTTGCTGAACGCTTGCACGAGCGCGTGCGTAAAGAGTTTTGGGGTTATGCCAAAGATGAAGCACTCGATAACGAAGCCTTAATTGCCGAAAAATATCGTGGGATTCGCCCAGCTCCCGGTTACCCTGCCAACCCCGAACATACCGAAAAAGGTATTTTATGGGAACTGCTCAAACCGACTGAAAACATCGGGCTTGCCATTACCGAAAGCTTTGCTATGTACCCCACGGCAGCGGTATCGGGCTTTTACTTCTCGCATCCTGAATCGCGTTACTTTGGTGTCGGCGCGATTGGTCGTGACCAAGTGGAAGACTACGCCCAACGCAAAGGCATGACCATTGGTGAAGCCGAGCGTTGGTTAGCACCGAGCTTGGGGTATGATCCTGAGGAGTTTGATTGATGATGAACTCACATATTACCCAGAACGTTAAGAAAATAATATGAACCTAAGCTTTTATGTTAAGCCATGGAATTTCAATTTCCCTGACTCAGATAAGCTGACAGTATATCTGATTGGTGATAACTGGAATGACTTTAGTTATCGTACCCTTTACAAAATAATACTCTTTGATGATAATGGCATTAAGCATGATTTAGATCACGTAAAAATTGCTAACTTTGGTCAAACTACCGATTTACGTACTGAGTTGCCAAATGAGTTTGATCAATTAGACGAGCCGTTTTTCTCACTCGGTCAAAGCCCTAAATATTACTCAAAACTTAGCAACCTTTCATTTAAGTTAAGACAAAAATTTTTAATTGGTATAAAAGACATTGTTTACGATGAAGAGTTACAACAACGCGCTTTAGTTGAACCTGTTACTCAAACATCTCTTCTTCGGGATACGAGTATAGTAACATTAAAAGGGCAATATAAAAGAATATTAGACGGCGGAGCAGTTCTTACGCCTTATAACTTTTCCTATTCAACTAAGCAAACAAAAATAGAAGCTGGCTACGAACTAACATTTAGTGTAAAACCAGAATCAAACCCTCCTACAAATATTCATGTATTGATTGGTCGAAATGGTGTGGGAAAAACGCACTTACTCAATAATATGGTAAAAAGTTTTATCAAAACAAATGACAGTATGGGAAATTTTCAAATACAGGATCGTGGTTCTGGTGAATTTTTTTCACATGTTATTTCTGTATCATTTAGTGCATTCGATCCTTTCTATCCGTACTCTGAAGATAAACACCCTACTTACTCATATATTGGCTTGAAAAAAGAATTGAAAACTCAAGAAAAGAAAGAAAAGGAATTGAAAAATACAGATGAATTAGCAGATGAACTTGCTAAAGTTATTGCCCAGTTAGATCCTACAAAAAAAGAACTGTGGCAAAGAGCAATAGATGGACTAGCTTCTGATCCTAATTTTCGTGAGTTAAATCTCTCTCAATTAATTGGCATTTCAACTCAAAATAATGCTATTT
Source organism: Francisella tularensis subsp. holarctica (assembly GCA_945874205.1). Classification (GTDB taxonomy): domain Bacteria; phylum Pseudomonadota; class Gammaproteobacteria; order Thiomicrospirales; family Thiomicrospiraceae. The sequence goes on along the minus strand of CAMCGI010000173.1, from coordinate 1,852 downwards.
TATTTAAACAGCTTAGTTCTGGACATGCTATTGTTCTTCTATCAATTACAAAACTGATTGAAAAAATTGAGGAAAAAACATTAATTTTATTGGATGAACCTGAGTCTCATTTACACCCGCCTTTATTATCAGCATTTATTCGTACTTTATCTGATTTACTGATCAACAGAAATGCTGTTGCTATTATAGCAACGCACTCTCCTGTAATTACTCAAGAAGTTCCTAAAAGTTGTATTTGGAAGTTGTGGCGTAGTGGCTTAACAGCAAAAGCAGAACGATTTGAAACTGAAACATTTGGTGAGTCAATAGGAAAGCTAACACGTGAAGTTTTTGGATTAGAAGTTAATGAATCTGGCTTTTTTAAAATGCTTAGTACAGAAGTAAATAGAGGTCTATCATACGATGAAATTGTTGAAAAATATGATGATCAGTTAGGCTTTGAGGCGAGACTTTTATTAAGATCATTATTAAAAAATTAGTGACTAATATCATGAGAATAATCCAAAAACCAACAATTACACCTATATTTGCTTATACAGCTTGCTATTCAAGCTTCAAATCACAGGACATTCGGGATAAATTTAACACAATAAGTGCTTTTATTGGGAGTCAATCTACCTTATATGATCAAAACGCTAGTAGTGGAAGTTTATATATATTTAAACCGCATACAATAGTTTTTAACCCTATATCCAAAGAGGAAATGGTAAATCTCTACGAGCAAAACATGGTTCGAAATCAAGCAGGGAGAAAAATATATGATGAGTTGAAATCATTAGCTCTATTAAGTAGATGTCCATTTTGTGGGGTCGGACAAGTCTCAACCTTAGATCATTACTTGCCGAAGGATAAATTTCCCACTTTTTCGGTACTACCATATAACTTAGTTGCTTGTTGTAAAGACTGTAATACTGGGAAATTAACCAGTTATTCGACCTCTCCAAACACACAAGTTTTACACCCCTATTATGACAATTTTACCCAAGAGCAATGGTTGTTTGCTGAAGTTCTACAGCCTCTAAAAATTAAATTCGATGTGAAGCCTCCAGCAAATTGGACTCAGATTGATAAAGATAGGGTTAAAGCCCATTTTGATTGTTATAAATTAGAAAAAAGGTTCACAATAGAAGCATCAGATGCTTTAGCTAATTTAAAAGCTAGTTTTGAGTTACGCAACAATAATGTTCGGGATATTATAAGAGAGCTTGAACTACAGTTTAATACTCATAAGAACCTCCATCTAAATTCTTGGGAAACAGCAATGTATCAAGCACTATATCAAGACTTATGGTATTGCAGTGGTGGGTTTTTAACGGTTTGATCAATGAGTAATCTTAGCCTTATAAAATCGCACCATTACAGTAATAATGGAGAAGTTTGTCATGAATAATACTGAACTCATTGATGTGATTCGCGTTGTTCCCTTGCCGAACTACCAGATTGAGCTAACCTTTGCTAATCATGAAGTCAGGGTTTTTGATATGACCACTTATTTACACAAAAAACCATTTAATCGCCTTATTGAACAGAACCGTTTTATGTCTGCTCACGTTGATTATGGTACAGTCGTTTGGGATGGTGGCATCGACATTTCACCTGAAACGCTCTATGATCGATCTGAACCTCAATGCCCTTTGGGAAGCGTAAAATGATAGGTAAAACGTTAAAGTCAACAACCCGCCACCTGAGCTAAAGCTCTAGGTGGGTGCTTGAGTGGAAACACGAAAGCCAGTTGTCCAGAGGGCTACGAAAGTAGCAGAAGATGGTTATAGGTCGTTAAGACTTACCAGTGAGTGCTTCCTTAGCTCACTGCTCTAAAAGGTTAGAATCATGCTGACGTAGGGTAAGCGTC
>CAMCGI010000172.1 GCA_945874205.1 Francisella tularensis subsp. holarctica | reverse complement strand
GAAGAAATTCAACTTGATGTCATTCATAACTTGCCACAAGCCTCTGGTTACTCAGAGTCAAAAGGATTGTTTTCGGCGCGCAAATCGATTATGCATTATGCGCAAGAGAAGCATATAAAAGGGGTTGAAGTTGATGATATTTATATCGGCAATGGTGCGTCAGAACTCATTGTAATGGCGTTGCAGGGGCTGCTTAATGCCGATGATGAAGTGCTTGTTCCCAGTCCCGACTATCCTTTGTGGACGGCTGCAGTGAGTTTGGCAAGTGGACATCCACGTCATTATATTTGTGATGAGGGTTCTGGCTGGTTTCCCGACTTAGATGATATTCGTAGTAAGATTAACGATAAAACGAAAGCGATTGTGATTATTAATCCTAATAATCCAACAGGTGCGCTTTATTCTGATGATTTGTTAAAAGACATTGTCGAAATTGCACGTCAGCATCAGCTCATTATTTTTGCTGACGAAATTTATGACAAAATGCTTTATGACGGTCGTACTCACACCTCAATTGCTTCATTAGCGGATGATGTGTTGTTTGTGACACTCAATGGCTTGTCTAAAAATTATCGTGCGTGTGGTTATCGTGCGGGCTGGATGATTGTGTCGGGTGAAAAACGCCATGCGACAGATTATATTGAAGGGTTGAATATTTTAGCAACGATGCGCTTGTGTTCCAATGTACCAGGACAGTTTGCGATTCAAACAGCACTGGGCGGCTATCAAAGTATTTATGATTTAGTTGGTGAGGGGGGGCGATTACGTCGTCAGCGAGACATGGCATATGACATGTTAAGCAGCATACCAGGAATTAGTATGGTGAAAGCCGACGCAACGCTGTATATGTTTCCACGACTAGATCCTAAAGTTTATCCTATTCAGGATGATCAAGCCTTTGCTTTGCAGTTGCTAAAAGAAGAAAAGGTACTCATTGTTCAGGGTACAGGATTTAATTGGATTAATCCTGATCATTTTCGGATGGTATTTTTACCCAATAGCGATGACTTAATGGATGCAATGAAACGAATGGAACGATTTTTTCATAATTATCGTAAGCATTTTGGCACTTAAATAAACAATATTATTGATGGAAATACAAATGACAACGGTTAGACTTGGTTTGGTTGGGTTGGGTACTGTTGGGTGTGGTACGCTTAATATTCTTAAAGAAAATGCAGCATTGATCGAAGCACGCACAGGCTGTACGGTTCGTGTTATGGCTGTGGCTGCACGCGATTTATTACGTGTGCGCTCCTGTGATACGTCGGGTATGAGTCTAACCAATGACCCAATGCAGATTGCCAACAATCCAGAGGTGGATGTTGTTATCGAGTTGATGGGTGGTACAAGCAAAGCAGTTGACGTGGTTCGTGCTGCGATTAATGCAGGTAAACACGTCATTACGGCTAATAAAGCATTGTTGGCAGAGCATGGTAATGAGTTATTGGCACTAGCCGAAGAAAAAGGCGTGATGATTGCGTTTGAGGCATCAGTTGCGGGTGGTATTCCTGTCATTAAAGCACTAAAAGAAGGGCTTTCTGGCAATCGAATTAACTGGTTGGCAGGAATTATTAACGGAACATGTAATTACATGCTGACTGAAATGGCAAAACCAAATCACGACTTTGCCCCTGTTTTGGCAGAAGCGCAGCGTTTGGGTTATGCTGAGGCAGAGCCAAGTTTTGATATTGACGGTATTGATGCTTCTCATAAATTGGCTGTATTAGCATCGGTTGCTTTTGGTGTGCCTTTATCGCGTACTGGTATGCTTATTGAAGGTATTACCATGGTCACAGCAGCAGATATTGCTTGGGCAGATGAGCTAGGCTATAAGATTAAATCGCTGGGTATTGCGCGTCGTCGTGATGCTGGGCTTGAGTTGCGTGTACAGTCTGCATTAGTGCCAAAATCGAAATTATTGGCGAATGTTGATGATGTCATGAATGCAGTCATGGTCAATGGTAATGCAGCAGGCACAACACTGTATTATGGTGCTGGTGCTGGTGGTTTAGCGACGGGTTCTGCTGTTGTTGCTGATATTGTGGATGTCTGCCTTGCGATTGCAGCGGGTAAAAATAATCGTCCAGCATTGGGTGTGCCGATGTCAAAATTGGCTACAATGCCAATTTTGTCCAAAGAAGAAATTTTAAGTGCTTATTATTTGCGCTTAGATGTCACTGATGCCGCGGGTGTATTAGCGCGAATTTCGACGAGCTTAGCACTTGAGGGCATTAGTATTGAAGAAATGCGTCAGCAACCTGATACCACAACAGGGTCAGCAACCTTAGTCTTGTTGACGAATGTAGTGCAAGAAGCCGCTTTTGTGCGCGCTTTGATGGCGTTGAATGCCTTAACCGATTTGCGCGCGCCAGCTGTTTGGTTGCGTGTCGAACATTTATCTTAATTTTTAGGAATTTTAACCATGAATACGTTTGGACACCGTTATACAGGCTTAATTGAAAAGTACCGTGACCGCCTGCCTGTTTCTGAATCAACACCGATTATTAGCCTTGGTGAAGGTAATACGCCTTTAATTAAGTTAAGTAACTTGCCTAAAGTGTTAAGAAAAGACGTTGATATTTACGTTAAGTATGAAGGGCTAAATCCAACAGGTTCTTTCAAAGACCGTGGTATGACGATGGCAGTTACTAAAGCTGTTGAAGCGGGTTCTAAAGCCATTATTTGTGCATCAACAGGGAATACCTCTGCGGCGGCGGCGGCATATGCGGCTCGTGCTGGTATTACGGCATTTGTCCTCATTCCTGATGGTAAAATTGCCATGGGTAAATTAGCGCAAGCGATGATGTATGGTGCAATTACTATTCAAATTAAAGGAAACTTTGATGATGGTATGCGTTTGGTCAAAGAAGTGGCTGATTACGCGCCCGTTACGATTGTTAACTCAATTAATCCTTATCGCTTACAAGGTCAGAAGACAGCAGCATTCGAGATTGTTGAAGAGTTAGGTCGTGCGCCAGATTATCACTGTTTGCCAGTGGGTAATGCAGGCAATATTACCGCGCATTGGATGGGATACTGTGAGCTATCAGCACCTGATGTTACCAAAGTGACAGAGTCTTGTGCATTATGTGAAGGGCATTGTAAGTATGCCTGTAATATTGTCGGCAATCGCCCGAAAATGATCGGTTATCAAGCATCGGGTTCAGCGCCTTTTGTGCGTGGTGCGATGGTTGATAATCCAGAAACGGTAGCAACAGCGATTCGTATTGGGCATCCTCAGAGTTGGGATCGTGCTTGGAAGGTGATGTCTGAATCGGGTGGTTGGTTTGATGAGTGTTCTGATGAAACCATTTTGCAAGCACAAAAACTATTGGCAAGTTCGGAAGGGATCTTTTGTGAGCCTGCATCGGCAGCTTCTTTAGCAGGTGCAATTCGTGATATTCAAAGTGGTAAAATCCCTGAAGGTAGCACGATTGTATTAACACTTACGGGTAATGGTTTGAAAGATCCTGATACTGCGATTGGGCAATGTCAAGGCGATGCTAAGATGGTAACGGTTAATGCAGATTTAGAATCAGTACGTTCGGCTATTTTGCATAACATGTCTTGATGAAAAGGGATAGTCTTTGTGTTAAGCAGTCTGCGAAAGCGTGTTTAACACCCGATGTTTATCAACAGGCAGCCTTTTGGCTGCCTGTTTGCCCTGTACATCTTATTGCTGATCGAGATACATTAGTATTAGCACCGCCTAATGTGTTAGATTTATCCTTGCGAGAGTCTCAAGCTTTAATTGATGCCTTTAACACGCATTTTGAGCAAGATGGCTATCAGCTAGTGATGGTTTCGCCCTTGTGTTGGTTTTTAGGCTCAGCTCATAACTGGCAGCTTAATTTCCCAACGTTAAAAGATGCGGTATCAATGAATTGTCGTGACGCGTGGCAGCAAGGAAAAAGCGCAGGTCAATGGCGAAAACTACTGAATGAAACACAAATGCTTTGGTATAGTCATATTGTCAACCAAACGCTAGAAAATCAAGGAAAATTAGTGGTTAATGGCTTTTGGTCACTTGCTAAGCCCAAACCATGGTGGTATTTTGATTTCAAACTGAATTAAATAGGAATAAATAATGAATATAACCGATTATATGCATAACCTAGGTAAGAATGCCCGTGCTGCCAGTCGTATATTGGCTGTTGCGACCAGTGCACAAAAAAATACTGCACTCTTAGCCATTGCTGATGCTTTGGTCGCAAAAATTGATTTTCTGGTCGCTGAAAATGAAAAAGATTTAATTGTAGGTAAAGCTAATGGGTTAGATGATGCGATGTTAGATCGCTTGCGTTTAACACCAGCAGGGGTGATGTCGATTGCAACAGGCGTTCGTCAGGTTGCTGTATTGCCTGATCCTATTGGTGAAATTAAAGATATGGCGTATCGTCCATCAGGTATTCAATTGG
>CAMCGI010000171.1 GCA_945874205.1 Francisella tularensis subsp. holarctica | reverse complement strand
GACAATTAGAGCTGCTAAATGCAAATAAGGTATTCACCGATAAAGCATCTGGCAAAGATACCCAACGCCCTGCTCTCATGGAACTACTCCACTATGCCAGAGAAGGAGATACGATTGTTGTTCACTCAATGGACAGGCTTGCACGAAATCTTGATGACCTTCGACAGTTGGTTAGCAGACTAACAGAAAAACAAATACAAGTTGAGTTTATTAAAGAAGGCTTAACCTTCACTGGTGAAGATTCACCTATGGCGAACTTAATGCTATCTGTCATGGGTGCCTTTGCAGAGTTTGAGCGATCTCTTATTAAAGAGCGTCAACGTGAAGGTATCGCATTGGCAAAGCAGCGGGGTGTTTATCGTGGTCGTGTTAATGCACTCAACGAAACACAGATCGCGCAATTAAAGCAGCGTGCAGCAGCAGGCGAAAAGAAAACGATCCTTGCTCAAGAATTCGGTGTTAGCCGTGAGACGGTGTACAAATACATTCGCAATGATTCTTATTGACAGATTCTGAAAAAAAGAACAGAATAGCCTCATGATAAATTCGTTTGCTTGCAAAGATACAGAGTTGCTTTTTAGCAGCAACAACGTACCAAGGTTCAAAAATATTGAGCGTGTAGCCCGTCGCAAGTTGCTTATGCTGCAAGCGGCACCTGATTTGAATAGTTTGCGCGTACCGCCTGGCAATATGTTAGAAGCGCTCAAAGGCAACAGATTGGGACAACATAGCATTCGAATCAATGATCAATGGCGTGTTTGTTTTGTATGGAAAGATGGTGCTCATCAAGTTGAAATTGTTGATTACCACTAGGAGAATTTAAATGTCTGAAAAAATACTAGAAGAAATACATCCTGGTGAAATTCTGCTGGAAGAATTCATGAAGCCGATGGGTATCACTGCGCGTCGTCTATCTGCCGATATTGATGTACCACCTAGTCGTATCCATGACATCGTTCATGGTTTGCGTCCCATTACGGCGGATACCGCAATGCGTTTGGCACTGTTCTTTGATATGAACCCCCGTTTTTGGCTAAACTTGCAAGCCGAATACGATGCCCGTTTTTCGGAAAAGAACCTATCGGAAAGAATCTCTCCCCGTATTCGTCGCTACCAATACGCCTAATTCCGCCTAGCGGCGGGGAAGGGTTTTGGTTTGATTCAATCAAATACTGCCCAATTTCGGAGGGTCGGCGATAGGTCAGACTTCAATCTTGATGCGGGTGCCTTTGGTACAATTCAATTTACAGCATCGATGAGCTTAACACCTTTACACAGATTGCTATGTTGCAAGATGGCTAACTTGTGTAGATACCAATGCCTTCAGGCATGGGGAGGTTCAATGTGAAAATCATGTAAAACTGCCTGACGGGTATCGTCTGCATTTTTATGCTGACTCTGAGAAAAAGCGGATATATGTGGCGTATTTAGGAAGTCATTTGACGCTTTGAAATGGTTATTAGGAGTAAATAAGTTGCCAAACATACAGGAACAATCGTATTTATATCACTTGACTGCATTAGAAAACTTGCCCTCAATTTTGTTGCGTGGCTTATTACCGCGTTCTCAGCTCTTCGGCTTTAGTGATGTTGCCGACCATGAAATTCTAGCTTCTAGAGCAACTTATCATTTAAATGAAATGGTTCCATTTCATTTTTTTGCTAGAAATCCATTTGATGGACGGGTTCAATCGATTTATCCTTCTCGACAGTTTGTTTTGATTGCCGTATCGAGAAAGATTGCTGAAGAAAGTGGATGGTTGATTTCGCCAAAACATCCACTTTCAGGAGGCTTTAAAATTATCTCTTATCATGAAGGTATGGAACAGATAGATTGGGAGCTCATGAATACAAGGGATTATCACAACGCAGAATGTAAAAGTGTGTGCATGGCTGAGTGTCTATCACCAACAGTCGTACCGCCTAAGAGTTTTTCAGCCATTTACGTAAAAGACGACGAGACAAAGTTATTTGTTTTAAAGTTGGTTAAAGAGGCCGAATTGACGTGTTATGTTAATGTACAGCCAAGTATGTTTCTATGACTATTTACAACAACCTTAATCCTGAAAAAGCCCTCATCTGGCGTATTGTGCATCGTGACAATTTGCCGTGGATTTTTAACCACGGCTTACATGCGGGAAATAGTGATATTAAATCGGATACTTGGGTGCATATTGGCAATCCAGAACTGACCGACAAGCGTGCCAAGCACCTTGTACCCGCTGGTGTGGGTGGTTATTTGAACGATTATGTTCCCTTCTACTTTACACCCTTTTCGCCCATGCTGATGAATATCCATAGTGGTCGAGGAGGTGTAACCAAAAGCGATAATGAGGATATTGTCATTTTAGTCTCTAGCTTGCATCGTATCGCTAGCTTACGCTTAGATTTTGTCTTCACCAATGGACATGCTTATTATCAATGGACGGACTACTTCACCGATTTGCAAGACTTAGATCAGGTGGATTGGTCTCTGCTTCAACGAAGAGACTTCAAGCGAGACGATAGCGATCCACGCAAATTTGAGCGATATCAAGCAGAGGCTTTGGTGCATCAAGATTGTCCATTAGATGCCTTAGTGGGTATCGTTTGTTATAATGATGCGGTAAAATCACAAGTTGAACAATTGTTAGAACAACGCAGCTTGTCGATACAAGTTGTTGCCCGTGCAAGATGGTATTTTTGATGATTCGTTTCACACAAGGTAATTTGTTTGATGCTTCTGCGGAAGCCCTCGTCAACACGGTCAATACTGTGGGCGTGATGGGCAAGGGAATTGCGTTGATGTTCAAAGAGCGTTTTCCCTTGAATATGCAGCTTTATGCCAAAGCCTGTAAAGACAACCAAGTGCAAACAGGGCGCATGTTTGTTACCAGTACTGAATCGTTAATCGGTCCAAAATGGATCGTGAACTTCCCTACCAAGCAACATTGGAAAGCAGCTTCTCGTCTTGAATGGATTGATGAAGGACTGCAGGACTTACGTGCTTTTTTAATTCAGTACAAGGTAGCATCTATTGCCATCCCTCCGTTAGGTTCAGGGAATGGTGGCTTGGATTGGGAGATCGTGAAACAACGCATCGTGGAGGCGTTGTCCGATTTAGACGATGTAGACATTATGATTTATGAGCCGACCAAGCAAAACCAAAACATCGCTAAAAAAGAAGGCGTAAAAGCCTTAACGCCATCAAGAGCCATGATTGCGGAGTTAATTCGTCGTTATTGGGTACTTGGTATTGACTGCAGCGTGTTAGAAGTTCAAAAGCTGGCTTGGTTTTTAGATCGTGTGGTTAATGTTTACCAATTGCCAAATGAGTTTCGATTCAGATTTGAGGCACACAAATTCGGTCCTTACTCGCAAAATCTTCAGCATTTATTGAATGGTTTAGATGGTACTTATTTACTGGCTGACAAGCGTATTTCCGATGTGGCACCTGATGATGTGATTTATTTTAACGATGAGCAAAAACAGCAGGTATCACTGTACCTCAAGACACAAGCGAAAGCATATCTGTCCGCTTTGGATCATGCAACACGCATTATTGAAGGATTTGAGTCACCCTTTGGTATGGAATTACTTGCGACAGTTGATTGGTTATTGGTTAAAGACGGTTGTGAGCCAACACTTGAATCCATTAAGACAGGCTTAACACACTGGTCAGCAGGCAAGCATTGGGCAGATCGCAAACTCAAGCTGTTTGATGACAAGAAGCTACAGCTTGCTATTGATCAACTCGCTGGCTTTAGTTACTAGCAGAAGACACTTATTTTTAGCCAACTGTGAATAGGTATTAGAATGGTCAGTATCGGACAACGAGAACGCGCGACCCAAGTGTTAGGCGACAATTATCTTGGCTGGTTGAGTGAGGCGTTATGATGACGATTTTCTATCTTTATTTGAGGAATATCGTTGTCAGGCAAAAGAATCACCGCTCAACAGAGGGCAATGTATATGAAATTTCGTCAACAAGACTTAACCCAATCGGTCAGTGCAGCTAAAACAGGTATCAGTGAGCGCTCTGGACGTAGAATCGAGAAAAATCCTACAGGCAATTGCACACCAAGACAGTGGCGCACCCGAAAAGATCCATATGAAGCCATTTGGTATACTATACTTGAACCCATGCTCATTCATGAACCCACCTTAACAGGATTAACGCTATGGGAATATCTTGACGACAATTACCCAAATCAGTATCCCTACGCAAGTTTAAGAACCCTACAACGACGGGTAAAGTTTTTTAGACATACCAAAGGACCTAGTCAAGAGGTAATCTTTCGCCAAGCCATGCCAATAGGAATTCAGAGTTTGTCGGACTTTACGCGACCAGATACACCGATCACCATCAAAGGTCAGCTTTTTGAACATCTTATTTATCAATTTAGACTCGCTTACAGCGGTTGGCGGTTTGCGATGGTGATGC
>CAMCGI010000170.1 GCA_945874205.1 Francisella tularensis subsp. holarctica | reverse complement strand
GTCGAGAAAGTGAGTTACTGTCTGGTCATGCGGAATGGGAGGCTGGTAAGGAGCGGATGAATATTTTAGGGATGTCGATTGAAGATATTAAACAACTGGATATTAAACGTCAGATCCAATCGATTACTGCATTACGCGCACCCATTGATGGTGTTGTTATTGATCGTAAAGTTGCTCAGGGACAAGTATTAGAACCAGCTGACTTAGCTTACACCATTGCAGAATTGTCATATGTTTGGGTGGTTGGTGAAGTACCCGAGCGTTATAGTGCGCAAATGCGACGCGGTAAAAGTGTTCAAGTCATGATTCCTGCTTTAGAAGATGAAGTACGTATTACTGAGTTAAGCTATGTTTCAGATACGGTTAATCCCAAGACGAGAACCTTGCGTGTGCGTGCTTTGCTAGATAATGTCGATGGTCGATTAAAGCCAGATATGCTGGCTACTTTACAAATTGATGGTAAGTCAACCAAAAAATTGATTGTTCCTGTTCAGGCTGTATTTCGTGAGGACAATCTGGATAAAGTTTTTGTTAAGGTAAATGAAGGTAATTATCGTATTCAAGTCGTACAACTTGGCGAAGAGGAAGAGAGTGCTCGTCCTATTGAGTCTGGCTTGATTGCAGGAGACACAATTGTTGTCAATGGTGTTTTTCAGCTCAATGCTGATCGTTTGCTTAAGCAGCAAGGAGAATAAGCACTATGATTTCAGGCTTGATTCGCGCCTCACTCAAACAACGCCTGATTGTTGCTGCGGTTGCAGTGATTGGCTTGTTCTTTGGTATTCATGCCGTTACAAAGCTCTCTGTGGATGCTTTTCCTGATGTAACTAATGTGCAAGTACAAATTGCAACTGATGCGATGGGTAAATCACCCGACGAGGTTGAGCGACTCATTACTGTACCACTCGAAATCGCTATGACAGGGTTGCCGGGGTTAGAAGAGCTGCGTTCACTCAATAAAAACGGGCTTTCTCTGATTACGCTTGTCTTTAACGATGCTACTGACGTTTATTTTGCGCGCCAGCTGGTTATGGAACGCATGATGGAGATCAAGGATAAACTTCCCATGGGTGTTACTCCTGTATTAGGACCAGTTTCGACAGGATTAGGGGAGGTGTATCAATATATCTTAGAAGGTAAAAATGATGCGCAACTAGGTACACTGTCGCCGCAAACCTTAATGGATAGACGAACTGTACAAGATTGGGTGGTTCGTCCGCTATTACGTGGGATTTCGGGAATTGCTGAAATTAACTCGCAAGGAGGATATCAGCGCGAATATCATGTGTTAGCCGACCCGATCAAGTTATTACATTATAAAATTAACCTGAGTGACGTATTACAATCTTTAGAAAAAAATAACGCTAATGCAGGTGGTGGTGTCTTAGCACACTATTCCGAGCAATATCTCGTTCGTGGATTGGGACTGATTGAAGATATTGCGGACATTCAAAATATTGTTTTGAAAGAAGTAGACGGCATTCCTGTCTATATTAAGGATGTGGCAAAGGTAACGATTGGACATACGGTTCGTGCGGGCTCTGTCATCAAAAATGGTACAACGGAAGCGGTTGGTGGCATTGTTATGATGATTCGTGGTGGTAATGCGAAAGAGGTGGTCAGTCGGATTCAAGCTCGAGTAAGTGAAATTAACAATAATGCAATGTTACCCGATGGACTGCAAATTGTGCCTTATTATGATCGTAGTGAATTAGTTGATGCTGCTTTGTTAACTGTGGTAAAGGTTTTATTAGAAGCAATTGTTTTTGTTATTATTATTGTAGTTCTTTTTTTGGGTGACTGGCGTTCATCCGTCATTGTTGTTGGTACACTCTTATTAACGCCATTGCTCACTTTTTTCTTTATGAACCAAGTAGACTTGTCAGCAAATTTAATGTCCCTTGGTGGGCTTGCGATTGCGATTGGCTTAATGGTTGATGGGTCAGTGGTTGTGGTCGAGAATGCTTATAGTCGACTAGGTGAGGCAGCAAATAAAGGTGAGAGTCGTCTGCGTATTATTTTTAATGCTGCTGCTGAAGTGGGTACACCTGTTGTTTTTGGGGTAGGAATTATTATTCTTGTTTTCTTGCCACTCATGACTTTGCAAGGCATGGAAGGAAAGATGTTTGCTCCCTTAGCCTATACTATTGCGATCGCGCTAACGGTAGCATTGGTCTTATCTTTAACGCTCACACCCGTACTCGCTTCTTATTTGCTTAAGGGCGGTGCAGAACACGATACGCGCTTGGTTGCTTTGCTTAAGCGTCCTTATAATGCTTTGTTGCAATGGGCGTTGGTGCATGAAAAGTCGGTGATTGCTGTCGCGCTGGGCTTGCTGATTTTCACCATCAGTTTGTTTGGATCTTTGGGGACTGCCTTTATTCCAGAAATGAAAGAAGGATCAATTGTTCCTAATGTTTTTCGTTTGCCAAATATTAGCTTAGAATCTTCGATTGAAATTGAAATGGAAGCAATGAAGTTGGTTATGACCGTTCCGGGGGTAAAATCAGCAATATCAGGATTAGGGCGCGGCGAAAGCCCAGCCGACCCACAGGGTCAAAATGAGTCTACGCCGATCGTATCTTTGTTACCACGCGAACAATGGCCAGAAGGCTGGACACAAGACACCATTGCCAATGAAATTAGACAAAAACTAACTCAGTTGCATGGGGCGCAAATTGTCATGGCACAGCCCATTTCTGACCGTGTTGATGAAATGGTTACAGGTGTTAAAGCCGATGTCGCTGTTAAGATTTTTGGTGATGACATTGCACTTCTTAAAAAGAAAGCCGATGAAATTGCGCGTCTCGCCAGTAGCATTACTGGTGTTGGTGATATTCGCTTAGAGCGCGTAACGGGTCAGCAGTACTTAGATGTTAAAATTCACCGTAAAATCATTGCTCGTCACGGCATTAATGTTGCTGATGTGCAAGCAATTATTGAAACAGCAATTGGTGGTAAAATTGCGACGCAAGTTTATGAAGGTGAACGACGCTTTAATATGGTGCTGCGTTTCCCAGCTGAGTATCGCAATAACATCGAAGCAATTCGTGATATTGAGCTCATTTCGCCCAATGGTGCAAAAGTACCACTACGTGAACTAGCTCAAATCGAAGTCCATGATGGTCCAGCTCAAATTAGTCGTGAGAATGCAAAACGTCGTATTGTGGTGGGCGTGAATGTGCAAGGTCGTGATTTAGGTGGTTTTGTAGCGGAGTTACAACAAAAAGTAAATGCACAGATTGTCTTACCACCGAGTTATTATTTTGAGTGGGGTGGTCAGTTTCAGAACATGGAGCGTGCAATGAATCATCTTATGATTATTATCCCCATTACCATTGCTGCAATTTTCTTTTTATTATTTTTGCTGTTTAGCTCATTACGCTTAGCAAGTTTAATTATGTTAGTTCTGCCTTTTGCTTCAGTGGGTGGTGTCTTGGCGCTTTGGATTACGGGAGAATATTTATCTGTACCTGCTTCCGTTGGGTTTATTGCTTTATGGGGAATTGCTGTTCTTAATGGTGTTGTTCTTGTTTCATATATTCGTAATTTGCGTGATGAAGGTATGGAGCGCGTTACTGCTTTAAAACAAGCCTGTCAGCAGCGTTTTCGTCCTGTTATGATGACCGCAATGGTCGCTATGCTAGGGTTAATTCCCTTTCTTTTTTCGACAGGTCCGGGGTCAGAAGTACAAAAACCGTTAGCTATTGTGGTTATTGGTGGTTTAATTACCTCTACCTTGCTAACATTAATCGTGTTGCCAACTTTATATCGTTTTTTTGAAGAACCACAACACGAAGCTTAAAGGAGCAATAAAAAAGTGAAAGAAATTAAGGCCATTGTTCAGCCAAATAAATTAGAAAAAATTCGCAGTGCTTTGAGTAATATTAAGCAGTTTCCTGGTATGACAGTCATGAAAGTTCAAGGATGTAGTAGTCAGGAAAAGAAACCACAAAGAAAACAAAATCCATTAGATGAATTAACAGACTATTCCAATAAAATAATGCTTTATATAATATGTCCCGATCATTTAGTTGAAGGGGTACTGCAAATTATCGCAGAGTGTGCAAGTACGGGGCAAAAAGGTGATGGGTTAGTTTGGATAACAGAGGCAGCTCGTGTGATTCGACTTGATGAAAAAATATCAGTTGTCGATGAGCCGCCTATGTTTCATGGAACTTAAGTTTTAACGTAAAAAATATTGTTACTAGCCTGTGTTCGACATTAAAACAAACTAAATCTTACTCGTGAGCATAATCCATCTTGATAGATGGTTTCTTCTTGTCTTGATGAGTGTAGGCTGATCAAGCCTGCAATCAGATTCACAGTCAACGTTTTTACAAATAGACTTTAGTTCAGACGATAAAAAAGCCGTACTAAGACGGCTTAATTTATCAAATTGGTTGCGGGGGCAGGATTTGAACCTACGACCTTTGGGTTATGAGCCCAACGAGCTACCGGACTGCTCCACCCCGCGATAGAGTGTTTTTTCTTGTTGGCGGAGGATGAGGGATTCGAACCCCCGGAGGTATGACCCTCAACAGTTTTCAAGACTG
>CAMCGI010000169.1 GCA_945874205.1 Francisella tularensis subsp. holarctica | reverse complement strand
AATAATGCGGCATCTGCAACTTCTAACGGAAATGAAAACCAAAAACGACTACCAATACCATGCTCTGAGCTAACACCAACTTCGCCCCCCATAATTTCAACTAACTTCTTACAAATAGCCAGTCCTAGCCCCGTTCCACCAAATTTACGTGTAGTAGAAACATCAACCTGAGAAAACTCACTAAATAGTAGCCCAATTTTATCTGCTGGAATACCAATACCCGTGTCTGACACTGAAAAACATAGCATTTGTTTTTCTTGCTCACTCGGCTTAAAGACCATCACATTCAGACTAACTTCACCATGACTGGTAAATTTGATGGCATTTGAGGCAAGATTTAATAATATTTGTCGCAATTTATGCGCATCACCATAAACGACATCAGGTGTATCAGCACTCAAATGGACTTTAAGCGCCAACCCTTTAGTACGTGCTTGTGAAGAAACAATAGTCGAAACAAGTTCAAGCTGCTCTTGAATTCGAAATGGCTCACGCTCGACCAGCATTTTACCCGCTTCTAATTTAGAAAAATCTAAAATATCATTGATTAATCCCAACAAATGCTCGCCAGACTGCCTTACCAACTTAACATATAATTGCTGTTCTTCATCGAGCTCGCTATCCATTAATAAAGAAGCAGTACCAATAACTGAGTTAAGTGGTGTCCTAATTTCGTGACTCATAGTAGATAAAAAGTCACTCTTAGCACGCACAGCCATCTCGGCTGCTTCTTTAGCAGCAAGCAGCGCTATTTCAGACGATTTTCTATCCGTAATATCAATAGAAAACCCTAAGATCCAACGCTCTTCCTGCCCACCAGCAGGATGATAGGTTAGTAATTTTTTACCTGATAATAACCACGAGTCCTTTCCATCTTTCTGAACTAACTCTTCAGAAATAACCGTACCACCCTCTTTACGCATTCGCAAATCATCAATCATGTATTTTTGTGCAATTTGAGGAGGATAAATCTCAAAGTCAGTACGCCCAATGGCTTGTTCACGCAAAATACCTGTTGTTTCTTCTATATGTTTATTATAAAAGCGCAAACAACCATGTGCATCTTTAACAAATACATTTAAGGGCAATGCATCCAAAATATTTTCAATGAGCTTTTCACGCTCTTGAATCTCCATTTGTGCACGCTTACGATCAGTAATATCAACAACCGACCCTGCCATTCGCGTTGGGTTACCTTGCTCATCCCAAACAGCCTGTCCTGTTGCATTAATCCAAACATAATACCCAGCATCAGTACGTACACGACACTCTATATCAAAAGGCCAACAATGCAACAAATGACTTTGTAGTGAGTCATCTACCATTTTTTGATCATCAGGATGAACACGATGCCAAAAAGATTCCGATTTTCCCGAAAAATGATACGAAGAAGCCCCCATAATGGCTTTCATACGATCTGACCAGTAAAGTGTATCGTCAACAATATTCCAGTCGTAAATTCCACCTTTAGAGCCAGCAACGACTAAATTAAAGCGCATTGCTAAATTATCACTTTCAGATAATGAAGACAACCTTTCTGGTGCTTGCAAATAATGCACTAAAATAGCTTTACCATCTGCTAATAACCAAGGAGAAAAAATCATATTAAAGGTAACAGCTTTACCACAACATTCTGTACGCTGAACTTCAGTTGCACTGTTTTTTTTCCAACAAAAAGCAAGCTGTGGCTCCATTTGAGAAAGCTCTCGCTCACTAAAACGCCCCCATTTTTGCGTTGCTGATGCATTTTGAGCCAAAACAACCCAACGCATATCCACTAAACGCAACAGCACAGCTGGCATCATTAAAGCATCAAGCAACAGCGTTGCGTTTAACATTGTTTTTTCCTAAAAATAACTAACATTAGTTAGAATCGAGCTGGTAATTTATCAACGTCCATAAGATTCCACATTTTATCACTATCATCTTGTTTAAGCTTATGTTTAAGTTCATCTGGTAAATTTGGCAACAAATCTAACCCAATACGCTTTTCGATATTTTGAATTGATGTTCTGTATTGACTAAATGTCTCGTCACCATTAACCCCCTGATCGACCATAAATGCAAGCGTATGCCACTGATCTCCCTTACGCGCAACATAAACCTTATAACACGCTTCTGGCACTTGTACAGGGCCATTAGGAAGTAAAACAGGATGTGCGCCAAATATAGGACCATCAATTACCCAAATTTCTTTAAAAATATGTGTAAAATAGGTCAACTCAGCACGCTCTAATCTTTCCCACCAGCGTTGATTTAATGTTTTAGATTGCGGTGTGATATTAGAAAGTAAAAATGTTTCTTTTTGTGCTTCATCATCACACATTACAGCAATAGCATTATTAGGTGCGAGATGCCCTCGGTCATAACCCGAGCGACTATAATGCTCATGTACAATTTTAGCACTAGTTCGTGTATCTGTTATAAATTTTGATTGACGCTTATCTACTTGACCATCTTTTTGATCTGTCAATTTGTAAACAACCCATAATGGATTGCCACGCTCATTGCTATAACCCACGTCATAACAACGATTATGCAAAAACTGAATCACATGACTTGCATCATGTTGCTCCACCACAGGCCACCCTGTTGGCAATACTGACTCTGATGTTGTTGTAGCTGACGCATTGGTAGTATGTACCTGTTTCTTTTCTTGGTAAAATAAATACGCACTACTCCCAATCAATAGTAAAATAAGCGTTATCTGAATAATGCGACTCATATTTTTACCACGCCAAACTGCCATTGTTGCACTCCTGTCTAATTCCGTTTTTGTTGCAATAAACTTCTTAACCCATCTACATTTTGTATCATTGCCTTAGGCTCATCATCACCCCACGTCGCAGCATGTTTAGATGAGTAACTTGCCTCTGCCTGAAGGCGATCTAATTGTTCTTGGCTATTTTGAATGTGACTAGCAGCCTGCTCTAAGCCACTAGTTAGTGGCACTAACCACTCTAAAGAACTTTGAGTTGACTCTAGCCCCTGCACATTAGTTGTGCGACTACGCATTAAAGCAGCATCAACATCTTCTGTTGCACTTTGAATTTTTTCAACTATTTTTTTAATTTCATCAGTGGACTCTTGTGTTTTATTCGCTAATTTTCGAACTTCATCTGCAACCACAGCAAAGCCACGCCCATATTCACCAGCACGAGCAGCTTCAATTGCAGCATTAAGCGACAACATTGTAATTTGTTCCGAAATATCCTGAATCGCTTTAAGTACTTGCCCCACCGCTTGGCTATCAGCAACTAAGCGCGTAATTGCTTTTTGAATTGCTGCTAACTCAGATGTAAAGGTCATCATCGTTTGACGCATTTGATTGACTGTTTGTTGACCTTGTTGTGCCTGTGCTAAGCTACCACCAACCTGATTACTACCCCGTTCTAAAAACTGTGTCATCTCTCCAGCCGTTTGCTGCATTCGTGTCAAGCTTGAACTTAATACCTTTTGTGCTTGGGCGCGCTCCAATAGCCATTCTTGCGTTTTGCTTTTTGCATCTTGCAACACACTCATTTGTGTAATCAGTTTCTTTTGATACTCATCCCAGTGTTTCAGTGATTGAACAAGCTGTTGTTGCTCTTGCTGACGAACACGCCATGCTAATACAAGCCATTGCATCTCATCACCAGCACCTGCATTAAGCCCTGATTGAGAGACAGCAGGTTTCCAAACATGTTTCCAATAAATAATCCATAAAAACCCAAAAATCAACCACCACAATAATGCTAAAAACAAAATAACATTAACGACTGAAAGAGGGGGGTTATTAGAGCTTTTAGAGCTTACTATATCAGCGTTTGTTAAAGACACTACTGGCGCTACAGGTGTAAGCGGTTGCTGCTGACTCAGTGTTAACCAATTTTGTTGATAGGATTTTGTCCAACTTTGCCAAATAGGAAGTACACGCACAACTTCATCAGAAAACAAGGAAGCTTCCGATTCTGCACTGACCACAGCAGCCTCCAAGTCAGATGTAGCACCCAATACACGTGCTTTCCAACTAGGTGAATCTATTTGTGTTGTTTCCAATGCCCAATGTGCAACATCAATTGTATTTTGATATCGCAAGGCAAGTGGCTGCCAAATAAACGCCCATCCCGCATCCAACTCTGCCTCTAAAGCCAGTATTGAAATAATTTCTTTGCTCGCCTGTTGCTCTAATGCAATCAGCTTTGTGAAATCAACCGCTTTAATATCAGATTTTAAAGGTGCTACTTCTGTTTTATGTACTGTCGAAGGCGATAAAAATAACGCAAACAGCAATGACAACAAGCTCAAGCTCAACCCTGGCAAAAAAGTAAGCCATAATTTAGAAACAAAAGCTAATCTGTTAAAAGCAGACATAACACGCAACCCTGATATTCACAACAAAATAAAGAACAAATAAAAGAAGATATCCGACAGAATCTACTTACGTTTTTTACGCTTATCGTTTGCCTTTGCAAAACCAATCATCCGTTTTTTGCGCTTAATTTGACGATCAGATAGCTCATTTTTTTTATCTGCAAAAGGATTTTCGCCTGTTTTATATTCAATACGCACAGGTGTGCCATATAAATCAAACG
>CAMCGI010000168.1 GCA_945874205.1 Francisella tularensis subsp. holarctica | reverse complement strand
GGTCAAGCAGCAGCCGGCGTGCAAGTCATGCAAGAAACCATCACTGCCATGCAATCGATTAAAGAGTCGAGTGCTAAGATTAACGACATTGTCACCATTATCGACAGCATTGCCTTCCAAACCAACCTATTAGCGCTTAACGCTGCAGTCGAAGCCGCGCGTGCAGGTGAGCATGGTCGTGGTTTTGCCGTAGTAGCTTCCGAAGTTCGTGCCTTAGCAGGAAAATCTGCCGATGCTGCTAAAGATATTAAAAACTTAATTACCGACAGCGTCACTCGCATCGAAAATGGTACAAACCTTGCCGACAAATCAGGGGAAATGCTTAACACCATTAATCAATCAGTCGCACAAGTGGCAAGCATGATTGAACAAATTGCAACCGCTTCTAATGAACAAAGTACAGGTATTAGCCAAGTACACAGAGCAATGGCAGACATCGACCGCGTAACACAAGAAAATGCCGCCTTAGTTGAAGAGACAACCGCCGCCGCTGCAAGCCTTGGTACAGAAGCGAGTAGTTTGCGTAATAATATGTCGTTTTTTAAGACAGGGCAAGCTCCTTCTAACGCACATCGTACTGCGCCTAGACAGCCAGTTAAGTCTGCAACATCACGCCCGGCACCAACAGCATCAAAAAAAGTGGCTGCGCTACCTGCCCCTAAAAAAGCAAATAGCGAAGAGTGGGGTGAGTTTTAGAATAACGTTTATAAACGATAAATTAACGCCCCAAGGGGCGTTTTTTATGGCACAATTTAAGCATTAAATCGTTAAAGTGATATTTTAGTATGTGCGGATTTGCAGGCTTTATAGACCCTAAACTCACTCGTAGTAACGAGCGGCTAACTACCTTAGTTCGTGATATGAATTGCGCCATTACACCTCGAGGACCTGATTCTGCTGGTGAGTGGACAGATGCTTATTCGGGTATTGCATTGGGGCATCGTCGATTATCGATTATGGATTTGTCGCCTGCTGGACATCAACCAATGCTATCGAATTGTGGTCGATACGTTATGGTTTTCAATGGCGAAGTATACAATCACAATGCTATGCGTGCTGAGTTAGCGGCTGCAGGTGTATCACTTGCATGGCGTGGACATTCTGACACTGAAGTGATGCTTGCTGCGATTGTGCATTGGGGCTTTGATGAAGCATTAAATCGTTTTAATGGTATGTTTGCCTTTGCTTTGTGGGATAAAGAAAGCAAAACATTGACCTTGGCGCGTGACAGGATGGGCGAAAAACCACTCAGTTATGGTTGGGTTAATGGCATTTTCTTTTTTGCCTCGACCCTAGATGCTTGCCGTGCCCATCCCGATTTTAATGCCAGTATCGACCCCAAAACGCAGACGTTATTTTTGCGCTATGGCAATGTGCCCGCACCTTATACCATTTTTACAGGGATGAAAAAACTGTTACCAGCGCAAGTGTTAATGCTCACACAAGCTGATATTGCTAAAAAACAATTGTCTCAGCCTCGTTATTACTGGCATCCGCAGCAGGTCGTTGCGTCAGCATTAGCCAATCCGTTTACAGGGTCAGATAGTGATGCTATTGGTGCACTCGAAAGTCTACTGATGGACGCTGTAGGTATCCGTATGGAAGCTGATGTGCCGCTAGGTGCATTTTTATCAGGTGGTTTTGATTCGTCGATTGTCGTGGCATTGATGCAAGCGCAAAGTAGTCGCAAAGTGCGTACTTTTTCGATTGGTTTTGACGATGCTAAGTTTAATGAGTCGGAACATGCGCGCGCGGTTGCCAACCACTTAGGCACAGAACACACCGAAATGATGATTACTGCTCAAGATGCACTTAATGTTATTCCTAAGCTTTGTAGTATTTATGACGAACCCTTTGCTGATTCATCTGCCATGCCAACTTATTTAGTATCAAAGTTAACACGTGAGCATGTCACTGTTGCCTTGTCAGGTGATGGGGGTGATGAATTGTTTGGTGGTTATGGTCACTATGCCACAGGCGTAAAACTCTGGGATAATCTAGGTGGCAATTCGGCAGGTTTGTTGACTTTGGGGGCGACAGCCTTGCATACACTCTCGCCAAGAGTACTCAATAAAGTCGGCTCTCTAGTGGGTAAGAGAAACTTAGGCGATAAACTGGGAAAACTGGCAGATCTGTTGCCCTATTTAGAAACGCAAACTAACGCGTATCGTGGATTGGTATCCCATTGGCGTAATATGAGTGCTTTGATGTCTGATGCGCACGAACCTATGACGCTATTATCAGGACTCGAAGATTTGCCTGTTGGTTTGTCTGATATGGCACAGACGATGCAATACCTCGATATGCGCACCTATATGAGTGACGACATATTAACCAAAGTAGATCGTGCCAGCATGGCGGTGAGCTTAGAAGGGCGTATTCCGCTGCTCGATCATCGTGTGGCTGAATTTGCTTGGTCACTGCCACAGAACATGAAACGTCGTGATGGCGTAGGCAAGTGGATTTTGAAAGAACTAACCTATAAACACATTCCCCGTACCATTATGGACAGACCTAAGCAGGGTTTTGCCGTCCCTTTGGCAGATTGGTTACGTGGTGACTTGCGAGATTGGGCTGAGTCGTTATTGCAAACCGATAAGCTATCAGCGCAAGGACTCAATGCTAAACTGGTACACAAGGTGTGGCGAGCACATTTGAGCGGTCAGCGTGATTTCAAAACGCCTTTATGGACTGTGCTCATGCTCATGGCGTTTGTAGATAATGGTCGCTAGCCATTTACCCAAAAAATTACTTATACCACTCAATAAATATTCAATTGGAATAATCAGCTATGTAGGCGTAATCTTATCAACGTTAAATAACTGCTTAACAATAATAAGGAGACTACATTATGATAAGCATTCGTCCTCTTGTATTACTAGGAATTTTGAGCCTAGGATTCATTTCTTTTTCTGCGCTAGCTGTTGATCGCGGTCAATTGATGGCTGACACTTGTTTGGCTTGTCATAGTGGCATTAATAGCGAAGCTGCTATTCCTAATCTTGCTACTTATCCTTCATCCATGATTATCTCGCAAATGCAAGCTTTTCGTGATGGTAGTCGTCCTTCAACACTTATGATTCGTCATGCTAAAGGCTATAGTGATGAAGAGGTGGCGATGATTGCTAAGTATTTAGGCGTTCAAGGTCAATAAGGAGAATAGAATATGAATCGTCGTCAGTTTGTTAAAGTAGCAGGTGCTGCTGCCTTATTGCCTTTGGTAGGTACTGGTTTAGTGGGGTGTAATTCTGCACGTAGTGGTTCAGGTCGTATAGTCGTCATTGGCGGTGGATTTGGTGGTAGTACAGTTGCTAAGTTCCTTAAAAAATATAATCCAGAACTTGATGTTACTTTAGTTGAGCCTAAAACAGAGTATATGACTTGCCCTGGTTCTAATTGGTATTTAGGTGGATTAAAACCAATCGAATATATTACGCATAATTACGATGGTATTAAAAAGTTTGGTGTTAAGGTTGTTCACAATAGCGTAGCTGATATTGATACAGAAGCTATGTCTGTTAAATTAACTGATGGGTCAACACTTGAGTATGATAAATTAGTTGTTTCCCCTGGTATTGACTTCAAGTGGGGGGCTATTGAAGGCATTATCGAAGTTAATAGTGAAAAAATGCCACATGCTTGGCAGGCAGGTAAGCAGACTGTTTTGTTGAAAAAGCAAATCGAAGGTATGAAGCAAGGCGGTACCTTCGTGATGATTGCACCACCTAATCCTTTCCGTTGCCCACCAGGACCTTATGAGCGTGTTGGTATGGTGGCACACTATCTAAAACAACACAATCCTAAAGCAAAAATCATTGTGTTAGATCCTAAAGATGCTTTTTCTAAGCAAGGTTTGTTTTTGCAGGCGTGGCAAGACTTGTACGGTGATATGATCGAATGGGTTCCAGGTAAAGATGGCGGTAAGGTCACAAAAGTTGATGTTAACACGATGACAGTTTATTCTGAAATGGCTAATATCAAAGCTGATGTGATTAATGCAATTCCAGCACAAAAAGCAGGTGCTTTAGCATTCAAAGCAGGGTTAACGAATGAATCAGGTTTCTGTCCTGTCAATATGTTAACGTTTGAATCAACAATTCATAAGCATATTCATGTCATTGGTGACTCATCAATTGCAGGTGCAATGCCTAAGTCGGGTCACGCGGCATCTTCACAAGCGAAAACCTGTGCAGCGGCTATTGTGAATATGTTGGCAGGTAAAGATCCTTTACAGCCGACACATGTCAATACCTGTTATTCTTTAGTTTCCGATAAGTATGGTATTTCTGTTGCGGGTGTGTACATGTTTTCTGATAGTAAGATTGTCGAAATTAAAGGTGCTGGTGGTGTATCACCACATGATGCTGATGCTTCTTTCCGTGAAATGGAAGCACATTATGCCTTTGGTTGGTACTCGAGTATCACGCAAGACATCTGGGGTAGTTAAGCCTAAAGGCTATACTCTTTTTGTATTAAAAAAGAAACCTCAGCATCGTCTGGGGTTTTCTTTTTGCGCTATACTTAGCTTAACTCATTCATAAAGGGATTGTTATGTCGTCACGTCGTCAATTTTTAACCGCCACTACTG
>CAMCGI010000167.1 GCA_945874205.1 Francisella tularensis subsp. holarctica | reverse complement strand
CCATTGCTCCTGACGACGTTCATAAAGCACTAACCCTAACCCTTCCTCTTCGACAATCGCTAAGGATTGTACTTCTTCTGTTGTTATCTCAGTTAATTTATCAATAATGTAGACGCGCTCATGAGCAAGCATGACTAAATTAGCCGTTAGATTATCAAGCAATCGTTGCTGAGCCTCTTCTGATAAATGTGCAACAATTCCAATTGCCAAATCAAGTAGTTTATTTAGCACACGCCCATCCCTTATTCCTTAATATTAAATGAAATTAACGTGCTCTGGCTGCTGCTTTAAATCCCACAAGAACTTATTGACATAATCCTGACGGCAACCAATCGCACAATCTTTATGCACATCAACTGAAGCTGCAATATCGTTATGCACTGACCAATAATGCTCACCCATCACCAAATCGTAAAACGAGTTTGTATGCAAATCACCCATATAGAAACGTTCTTTATTAAAGAAAGGACCACAAGGATAGATTTTACCATTACCCGAAATCTGCAATAAAAATGGCGTGCCATAGCAAACATCATATTTACGATAGCCATCTTTATACAACCCTGTTTCAGTGGCAGCATTAATCTTGTCCCACTTAGCTTGTACTACATAATTAGCAGTGCTTAAACTTTCAGCATGGCGAAGCACATCACCCATAGTTTGATAATCAGCATAATCAATGCCAATTTCTTTATATTCCGAATCAGAACATTGCTTAATGACAAAATAGTCCACACCAAGCTCACGCCCTAACTCAGCCTCTAGCAATACTTGATCGTAACATTCTGGTACCAGCACCATTTGCAGACCGATGGTGCATGGGTAGTTGTTTTCTTTTTTGATGCGAACCAGTTCACGAATCTTCTCAATGAGTAAGGTGAAATTTTTACCTTGCGATTGATGAACCTTGCGAAAGCCTTCTTCGCTACCAGCTGACAAGTTAAAGCGAATCCATGACATATTTTTGAGCATATCGTGCGCATGGTTCATATCGAGCAGCAACCCATTGGTTGCCATGCTGGTGTCGATATTGAGCGACTTGGCGAGATTGACGGCATCGTACAACGCGGGATTGAGTGTCGGCTCACCATCACCAATAAAACCTAACGAGCGCACACCTAATTTACCGCAATCGCGGATAAAGTTCAGCAGCGCATCGCGTTCAATCAACACGCCTTTGCTCATATTTTGCACCACGCCATAGCAATAAATACAGGCGGTGTTGCAGTATTTGGTTAAGCCCATATCAATATGAATGGGTGCGATTTTTTCGCCACGTTGCCATGCCGCAATGCGTTCGAGATGATAGAGCATCTTATGCCCATCGAAACGAAAACGCTCTTTTTTATTGCGATAAGATGGACCTGTAAATTGATTCGGCACACTGTAGCTGACAGGTGTGGCATCTTGACGAATCACGCCTGTTTCATCTTCGTAATTGACGTAGTCTAGCTTCTGACCTTCAGCGGTATCCAGCGCATTGACTGCCAATAATTCTTGAATCGGCTTAATGCTGTCAACGCTAATGGCAACGCGGTCAACAATTTTATTTGAGGTACGTAATTTATGCCCTGGCTGATGTGCTAAAGGTGCATCGTCTGGAATAGCTGTTTGTGCTTGGTTGCCAAAACGGTTGGTGTTGTCAATGGTATTATCGTTCATAGTATTCTCGTTTTTTAGGGCAGTTTTTTTGCCACAATAAAGATTTCGTTAGTCGGTACAGTAACATAATCGGGCATGCTTTCGTAGTGAACACAAGTTTTCAATTCGACTGGTAGGGTGCGTAAGATAATGTCCATATACACCTGTTTGGCTTGCATCATAATGTAGGGTTCATAGCTGAGCAGTACACAACCACAGGCTTCTAACAATGCTTTTGCCGCTTCTTTTGTCCAGTAGGTTAAATGCTCTGGTGGCTTAAAACGATAAGGAATAGCACTATCAATATCAACGGTGGTCATGACCAGTAAACCATTCGCTTTGAGCAAGGGGGCGAGCTGCTGAATCATCGCAATAGGGCTAACCACATGCTCTAACACGCCCCACGAGGTGATAAAGTCGTAGTGACTATTGACTAAGACACTGGCATCGTTATTATGGGTGTGGGGATCGTAGCTTTGCCAAGTCCCCTTGCCCAGCGTAACGAAAACATCTTTACCACTACCATAATCAAGCAATTGCGACCGCTCCGTTAAACCGAGTGATTGCAAGCATTGAACATTGCGCTGGGCATTGAGCAACAACACGGCATCACCTGCTCGCACATCATGGTAGGAGGCATAGAAGTCGATTAATACCTGTTCAGAAGGCATAGGATCAACGTATTCGAGGTGACAAGACGAACAACTATGAATGGCGTAATCGCCACCGAAACCAATCACTTGCTTAAAGGGTACGCCAGAGGCTGAACAAACAGGACAAGTTGACATTAAAAAGGTCCTGTAAACTGCTGATTGGGTACATCATGGCGAGTACTAATCACTAACTTTTCTAATACTTGAGCCTGTAATTCTGTTTTATTAAACATGACTAAGGCTTGCTGTACCATCTCTTTCGCGCCTACATAGTAGTCTTCCACTTGAAAATGACTGGTCGACACTGGGTAATTGGGGTTAGCAATGAGCGTGGGGGCTTGCTGTAACAATCCAAAATGCGATTGGCAAACTTCACCAATTAACGCCTGCCCCAGTGCTGCATGCGTATGCCCTAAGTCGGCAACGATTAAGCGTCCTGTCTCTTTCAGGCTTTCGATAACAGGATCACAATCAAAGCGATGAGCAACACGCATATCAATAATGCACAGCTCGATACCAAACTGCGCTAATGCCTGCGCCGCATTGAGTGCTTCGACCACCATCAGCGACCAAGCCGCAAGCGTGATGTGTACGCCCTGTCGTACCACACGGGCACTCGATAGATCATCGGAATCAGACGAATCCGATAGCTGACCTTGCACACTATGTAACCAGCGGTGTTCGATAAACACAACGGGATTGTTGTCGCTAATGGCAGAGCGCATCATGCCGTAAGCATCTTGGGCAAAGGTCGGCAATACCACCTTTAGCCCAGGAATGGCTGCAAATAAGCCATGCAAGGCTTGAGAGTGCTGAGGTCCTTGCCCCCAACCGCGCCCAATAATCAGGCGAATAACCATCGGCGCAATCACTTGCCCATTAAACAAATAATGCCACTTGGCAGCATGATTCATGACTTGGTCGAGCGACAATAACGAAAAATCAATGCGCTGATGTACCAATACGGGACGCATGCCATGCGTTGACGCGCCTAAGCAAATTCCTGTCATGGCATTTTCTGACAATGGCATATCGAATACCCGATGACTGCCAAAAGTCTGTTGCAAACCAGAGGTAGTATTAAAAATCCCTTTGGGATCGGGTACGCCTTCGCCAATTAAAATAACGCGCTCGTCTGACTGCAAGGCATCGTGTAAAGCTTGATGAATCGCTTGTGCGTAAGTAAGGTTAGGCATAGACATGAACTCCCGCTTCAGCTGCTTTGGCTGGTGTTCCTTGCTTGGCTTGTGCAAAAATTGTTTCGAGTGTTGCTTGTTGCTGGTCGGCTTCTGATTCAAACCAACAGGTATCAACGCCCTGCGCTAAAAGTTGCTGTTTTGCCAACTGCAAAGGACAACGCGCCAACCATGTTTCTAATTCGGCACACTGGCGATAGCCAAGATGATCGTCGTTAAAAGGACCACAATGCTCTGGAATACGATGCGTTGCCAACTCAATGAAGGCAGGACCAAAGCCTGCACGCGCATAATCAACCGCTTGTTGTGCTAAGGCTTGCACCTCCAGCACCCGATTACCATCCCCCGTGCGTGTAAACATGCCATGCGCCGCTGCCACCCCCGCAATCGGACGTGCTGGCTGACGTTGATTTAATTGGGTATAAACTGAGTAGTTGTTATTTTCTAACACAAATACCACGGGCAATTTGTGCAATAAGGCAAAGTTCCACGATTCATGTACGACACCTTCTTCGAAACAACCATCACCCAAGTAACTGACCACCACGCCCGACTTGCCTTGCAATTTCATTGCCCAAGCCGCGCCGACCGCAATCGGAACCGTACCACCGACAATCGGGGTGCTACCTCCAAAACCAGCGGCTAAGTCAATAAGGTGCATCGAGCCACCTCGTCCACCACTGCACCCTTCACTAAAGCCGTAAAGCTCGGCGATAAGTGCCTGAGCATCACCGCCTTTAGCGAGATAATGTGCATGAGCACGATGGTTGCTGTACACCCAATCATCAGCTTGCAAAGCAGCGGATACGCCCACGGCTATCGCCTCCTGCCCAATAGAAAGATGCATAGGACAGCGCATTTCTTGTTGCTGATAGACTTGCGCTAATTTTTCTTCGAACAGGCGAATAAAGAGCATATGTTGGTAGAGAAGTTGAAAGTTATTTAACGTCATAACAGTTTATAATCGCATTAATTTATGGGGTAAGTCGTTGTTAAAGTGTAATTTCATCATCTTTCGCGAGGATACCCCAACTTACCGCTTGCGGAAGTTGTGGGAGGAATCGCGCCTCCTTGTTGTTGGGTTAATGAATAACCGTAACCATCGTTACGGCTGATTAAAATACAGTATTTGTGGCTAATGCCTTGTACGGT
>CAMCGI010000166.1 GCA_945874205.1 Francisella tularensis subsp. holarctica | reverse complement strand
ATCGCTTGTTTTTTAGCTTTAAAGTCTAGTGCTTCTAGAACAATCGGCTTAGAAGCCTGTTTCGCCCAACTTGAAATGTCCTTAACGGTATCACCGATTAACGCTTGGTTCTGATCGCTAGTTCCTGTTAGGTTAAGCGGGTAACGCTTAAAGGCGATCATATTACCGAAACGATCAAGCTCAGTAGCAGCCAAGTGATCTGCATTAAGATCAATACCAATGACACCGAGTTGTTTTTCTGTTTTCATTGTGTTGGTGACGGGTACTGAGATCAGCACACGCCAGCCTTTAGCGTCTTTACTAAAGCGGTAAGTGAGCGCTACACCTGTGCGTTTCTTAACTTGCACTTCTTTACCGTCTGCGTCTAGTTTCTTAACTACTTCTGAGCGGCTGGCATTGAGGGCAGATACAATCTGCCGCTGTCCGTAGTTCAGCTTGACGTTGGTAACAAAGGTTTTACCGAATTGCTCATGAAGGGCGTTAGGGAGTCTAACGGTAAGCTGTAGCCTACCATCATCCTGTAGCACTCCTTGGCAGCTTTGATTACCACAACTTTCATCTTTACTACCAACAAGGTAAATATCGTGATTGCGAGACTGCTGCCATGCTTTTTTCCAAGCCTGCAATTCATCCTTGTAAATCGGTGATTGCTCGTCTAGCGCAAACTGAGATCGAAATAGCTTCTTACTACCAAAACACAGTTTAGGGTTATGGTCTTTAATGCGCTGTTCAATGCGTTCTTTACGCGCAATTAAGGTCGCTAAACGGCGTTTGCGCTGATGTAAAACAAAATCCATCTTATCGACCGACTGACGGGCTTTTAGTCTGCGGTTCTCTGGCGTGCCGCGCTTCAAAAACTCAGCTTCTTTCTTGCGATCAGTAAGTAGTTTTTTGATCTTGGCTTGTTGCTGAGTAATGCGGGCTTGGTAATCACTGACAGCAAGCTTTAATAACTCGATAACGGAACTCACCTTGCCATCCACACTAATACGCAGGGAATTAAACTGACGAGCAGTAATGCCGTAATCAGCAATATAATGGGATTTGAGTTCATTAATCGATGTGGTGCGATGCACACGATCAATGTAGAATTTACGCTCTAACCGACCAAATAACCGCGCAAACGCATCTAACACAGGCTGTTGTCCCGTGATTCGCGCTTGGTAAGTAAAGGTTTTGGTCATTTGTCTAAGTTCTCTACCACTTGTTTAACACCATCAATCAGCTTTTGGTTCTTGCGACTGCGTGAGCCATACAATCTTGCGCTAAAGACAGTGATGATTTCTAACACGTCTTTGGCTAACTCTTCCTCAAAACTGGCATCTTCACCTTTGTTGATGATAACGACTTCCACTTCTTTCGCTTCGCAAATGGCAAACACCAACTCAGCACCAAAGCGTAGCAATCGGTCTTTATTCGTTAATACTAATCGACCAACATGATCATCAAGAATGGCTTGCAGTAATTGCTTTAAGCCTTTCTTGCAATAATTCATACCAGAACCTAAATCGCTGATCACCTCAAACGTCCAACCTTGTGCTGAACAGTACAACTCAAGCACTTGTTTTTGACGCTCTAAATCAGCCTTCTGGTCATGACTGGATACACGAGCATATGCAATAGTTCTGCGATTAACAACAGTACCATGCTTCATTTGCGGCTTGATGCTTGAGAGTAGATAACGTCGTTGATTCCCTGCCGTTCTTTCGTCGGGGATTAACTTACCTTCTCGCTCCCATCGCCTAAGCGTACCAGTCGATACGCCCAACAACTCTGCCGCTTGTTCTATACTTAACAACTTATTCATATTGGTTAATTATATATAAGTTTGTTTAAGTTTTCAATAGCTGTTAACTAACCCTACACCGCCTCCGTCTTAAACTCGCTATAGCCTTCATAGTAATAGCTGACATCAATCCCTTTCATAAACAGCGCACGGTCATAGATTGGGTCGATTGCCTACGCTCACCATTTTCGTAGGTGAGTAATAGTTGATAATCATCTATGATGCTAACGGTGACAATATCGGGACCCATCATTTTTATAGCAAGGTTTCTATCGACATCTTAAATCTGTAAGCTGTTTTTTATAAAAATCTACATCTTCGGTAATAATTCTATCATAAAAATTACCGAGTTCTTTATTTTTTGATTCTAAACCAAATTTGGGCACGTTTGACTCAATATGCGATGGATTAAAGTATTTACTTATTGATTTTGTTGTTGATGCTTTATGGACAACACAAAAAATAAATTCAACATCTTTAGGTGTAAATTCTTTTAATAAATCTTGAAGGATTTTTGTTCCTTTTTCGAATTTATTTTTTAAATTATCTCTGTCAATATCTTTAGGATTTGAGTTCTTAAACTCTACAAAATAAAATTTTTTAGTTGCTAAATATATTGCATCGGGTGATGCGGGTAAAGGAGAATCAAATTTTTGAGATACATATTCATCAAAATTGAACACATTGGTTACATTTTCATCTGCACAAAGATGTTGCTCATGTTTTTTATCAAAACTTGTATCTTTAAAAGTTGAATAGTAATCCTTTAACTGATCACCTAAGAAGCTCTTAATACAATATTTATTCATCTTTGAGAATATCCTCATCCATTTTTCTGAACTCATCAAAAGGTTGTGATAATAATTCAAAAATATCCTCTAATCGATTGCGGTTTTCAATTACACCATTTTCAGCCAGATAAAAATTTGTTTTATTTTCCAGATCATCTGCATCAGAAAAACGCTTGAGTGCTTCAATCATATACGGACTATGAGATGAAATGAGTACATTCACACCATTTTTTACAAGCGTTACTAAAACTTTCGCCAGTTTTAATTGCCATTTAGGGTGAAGATGATTTTCTGGTTCATCAAAGATGAATAACGAATCATTACCTAAAAAACCATTACCTATCAATAGTTGAATTATACCAAATGTTTTTATTCCACTCGTTGTATTTTTTATTGGAATGTATTCTTGTTCTTTTTTAAATACAAAATTTTTATCCTTATCATCATAAATAATTTCACCATCAATAATAGAATTCAATTCATTTATTAGTTTTATACTATTGTCAGTCATTAAAATTTCTGCAAATGACAGTTTTTCTCTTAATTTATCAAACAGATCTTTAATGTGTAAGGTTGTGTATGGAATACCAAAACGAGAAACATTTCTTCTGTTAGCATCTAATCCTGATTTACTTCTAATTAATAAGTCATAATTATTTAATACTAGAGGTGATTCAACAAAAGTTGCATCTCTCAACTCTATAGGTTCAACTCTACCTAATAGAGTTGTTTTATTATCAGCATCAATTTTGACTTCTATAAGAGTAATAGATCCATCGTATAGTCCAATAAAACCTTCTCGCGTTCCAAATAATAAAATATTAGAATCAAACTCTGAAATAAATACTTTTTTTAGCGCATTTTCAATAGATTTTTTAGTATTTTCTGGTTCTATTGATATATTTTTTATTTCAATAATAGCCTTTTTTAAAATATTTAAAGCTGACATATCAATATCTGGTGAGTTACTTGCGATTGATACAATATTGTCTAATTTTTCAAGTTTTATTGATAGCGTAGCATCAGGATCTTGTAATAAACGCAATTCATCGATGAAATCAAACTCATCAATCAGTGAGACTCTTCTTCTTGCAAGAAAAAATGCTTCTCTTAGTTTTTCTTCTAAGCGATGCTCCCTAGATTCCTCTAGATCTTCTTTATAGCGATTGATTGCTTTGATAATACAAAAGATAACTTTTCCAACAGTACTCTTTCCATTATCATTTTCGCCAGCGATGACAGTTAAACCATTAAGGTTTAACTCCGCTTCTTTAAGCATACCAATATTGCGTAAAATCAATTTCATCAAAAGCTACCTTCTTGTATTAGTAACAGTAATCTTATTAAATTAAAATACTAAAACCTGAAACCAATCATTTTTTAAATAATACTAACCACATAACTTCATGACATATCTATCCAGACAAAATGATAAAGTTATGTGTATTCTAGTTTAAGGGTTAAATCGCCTCTTTCATCGCTTCGCCCATATGCGACGGCGTGCGTACCACCGACACACCAGCAGCAGACAGTGCGGCAAACTTAGCATCGGCTGTGCCTTTACCACCCGACACAATCGCACCCGCATGTCCCATACGACGACCAGCAGGAGCAGTCACACCCGCAATGTAAGAAACTACTGGTTTTTTGACGTATGCTTTGATGTATTCAGCAGCATCTTCTTCCGCTGTGCCACCAATTTCACCAACCATAATAATACCTTGCGTGGCATCATCGGCATTGAATAACTCCAACACTTCAGTAAAACTCATGCCACTAATCGGGTCACCACCGATACCAACACAGGTGGTTTGACCTAAGCCTGCTCGAGTGGTTTGCCATACCGCTTCATATGTCAATGTTCCTGAACGAGAAACAATACCGATTTTTCCAGTCTGATGAATAAAGCCCGGCATAATGCCCATTTTGCAACTACCTGGGGTAATCAATCCGGGGCAGTTAGGACCAATCAAACGAGACTTTGAACCGACCAAAGCCGCACGCACCTTCAGCATATCGCGCACGGGGATACCTTCAGTAATACAAGTAATCACAGGAATCTCCGCTTCAACG
>CAMCGI010000165.1 GCA_945874205.1 Francisella tularensis subsp. holarctica | reverse complement strand
GCGGTAATTAACTCACTATGTTGTTGTAAAATGCTTACACTATCGTTAATTGCTTTAATAACATGACGTAATTCTGGTGCACCTTCAACAATAATACGATTATTTAAGTTACCTTGGGCATGTTGTATTGCGTGGTTTTCGATCCGTTTTAATGGTTCTAGTCCTTTTTTAATAACTCCGTAACAATAAAAGATGCAGCCAATCATAGTAGCTGTAGTTTAGGTAAGTGGCGACATGAGACTGGCAAGCAGTATAATAGGTTGCCGATTATACAAGAACTAGATAGTGTTCATATGCAATTTCATCAAGAAGTAGCTCAGGCTGTCACAGCAGCATTTGCTAAAGATTACGCGCTTGTTGATGCTAAAATGCCACATATTGAGGAATTATCGAATCATGTTGTAGATTTAATAACACAACTTGAACAGCAAATAGATCGTCACCACTCCTCTGAGTTTTCTCAAAAAGTAACAGGTGCAAAAGTACGTGCTAATCGTTTGTTATTGTCAGCTATGTAATTTCTACTTCTTCTATTTCCTCTCGTTGATTGCGCATCCATTCACTTTTGCGACATAACAAATTAAGATGACAATAACGACAGGCATCTTGATTTGTTTTTATAATGGGGTCTGCCACCGCTACCCCATTACGAAAATCATCTGCCAATAGCTGTAAGTTATGTTGCCATTGTATTAATTGGGTTTGCCAATTAGCATTATCGAATAAGGTTTTTTTAGTGGATTTTGGTAAAGGCAAGTCATCACGCGATAGTCCTTCTAATTTAGGATTGTCACTGTCTTTGAGTGCATAAAATGCCACTCCGACCACTTCTTTTTCGTCTTTAAGTGCCAGCGCATACACAGGAAGTTGAGGATCCCAAGGTCGCTCACCTTGCCAGTTTTCTGAAGAAACAGTTCCAGTTTTATAGTCAATAATCCACGTCTTTTTAGTGTGTTGGCTTTCAAATGTTTGTAGTCTGTCGATGCGCAGGTTAATACTTACCCCACAAACAGAGCGTGTTAAATTAGCCTCACTTTCGATTTTAAAGGCAGGTAATTTCGATGGTGAGTCAACCAATGTAGCATCGAGTGCTAATACTTGTAATATAAGGTTAACAATACGCGCTTGCTCTAGCGCAACATAACGCGCCCCCAATAAATTAAAAAACTCATCCTGTGCCAATAGCAAGGTTTCTTTAACCTTTTCAGATACCAACACCTCTAATGCTTGGCTAGATAAAGCAAGCAATTGTGTTGAGGTTTTAATCTCTTTCCACACTGCCTCTAAGCTATTGTGCACCAAAGTACCCCGCAATGACGCATCGGGAGATTCACTCGATTGTTTTATCGCTTTAGCGTTCAATCGAAGTTGCGCAAAAGCACTAAAAGGGCACTGTGATTGATACTTAAATAAACTTGTTCCCCCATTGGCTGCCTCATTATCGGCTAATGCAGGCGCTTGCCAGTCTTGCCAATCATGCATGGCAGTGGTTTTTATATGCGAAAATTGATGGTGATAAGCGCTCATATTTTCCCAGTTCACTGCCAACAATCCTGTGGGCAATAAATCAACACGACTACCATCACTGCGTGCATGACTGACCGTAATCTGTGGGGAATAAGCCACAACAGCGGCAAAAAGATGACGTGCATAATCCGTTTGTTTATTGGGGTCAGTATCACGTACGCCTGCTTGTTTTTGCAGTATGGGGGGAATAAAAGCATTAGGCGTTGCCTTGGGCGGCCATTGTTCTAATCCCATATCAGCAACCCAGATAGCGTCACATTCGATACCCACTGCTTCCATCATGCCCAATATATGTACTTGAGATTTGCCTTGACGTGCTTGCCAAGGATTCAGTAGCAATCCATCTAATAATGATAATGCCTTATCTAACGAAACTGAGCCGCTAATAAGGTCTAAAGGCGCTAAATTTTCAATTTGTTCTTCTAACGCACGATAGGCTTGATAAGCAATACTGCCTAATCCGCGTAGGGTAATTCCCACTTGCTGTAAACGACTTTGCATCCATGCTCCCCATTCGGAAGGGGTGTTTCTATCGTAACGTGTGCTGTTTGGTTTCCATTGCGCTAATCGTTTTAAGCCTTGTGCTACGGTGATTAATAATCTCTCATTTTTATCGGATAAGCTGCCAAAATCAGCCTTTAATTGTATCAGTCGTGTTTGAGTGGATTGCATTCTTCCTTCCAAGCTTGCCCACGACCAATAGGCGGTTTGTGCCTCGTTAAGCCAGTGAGCGAGTCTTAAATCTTCACTTTTGCCACCTGTAAAAGGTGAATATAGCAGGCTTAACACTTCTTGATGCTCAATGCCTTTAGGGTGTAATCCAAGTACCAATCGTGCAATTGCGACGAGTGGTTGCTGTGCTAGTGGATCGCCCAACGATAAGTTGATAGGTAGGGGGGCATCTAACTGCATGGGCAATAAGCTTTTAGACGCTGCGCGTAATACAACTTTTTCGAGTAACACATCGCGCCATTGCTGCATATTGGGTAAGGCAATAACCAAGTGTGCCTTCTTGTTTTTTTCAAGTTCTTCCGCAACCCATGCACTAATCGCATCTTGTTCATCGCTAATACTAGCAAAAGACAAGGCAAGCTGTGGCATATTAGAAACCAATTCAGGCTGAATTAATCCTTCAACAGTCACGCCCATTTCGACCAACTGCTGCCAGAAACTTATCTCAACAGCAGTCATTTGCACAAAGCCAACGAGTTTAATATGGGCGGATAATAATGTGTTGATACCCAGAGAAGGCGTGAGTGTTGATAATAGTCTCGATTCATCGCACCAGTTGTTTTGCTTACATCGTGCCAAAAATGCTTGTGCCCAGTGTGAAAATTGTTGATGCTCTGGCGTTCCTTCGTTAAACGCCTCGTGGTGTATATCAATTTGCCAAGCATTAATCAGCTTCCAAGCATTCATTGCTTGTGTGGACAATAAAGCAGGGTGAAGTAGCTGCGATAGACTCTGCGCATTTTCTTCGATAATTTGTTGCCACAAAATTTTTGTTTGCAGATTAGTTAATAAAATAGGGGGTTCATTACCCAGTTCACACTGCTCAACAACCCAAGCATCCCATAGTTGTCGTTGCCACACCCCAAAAGGCAGAACCCAAGGGGCTTCCCATGCTTTTTTTCCAGAGGCTAATTGTTCTTGTGCGTCTTTGGTGAGCAGTGTTTGTGCGAGACGCTTATTGGCAGTAATAATTAACATAAAATATTAGGACTTTGCCAATTGGGTACAAAACAATGTGACTCATAGTCGATACCAGAGAGTTGAGCAAAATCGGCTAAGGTTCGCGCGCTTCCTAATCCATATACCCCTAAGTTTTTATGACGATATACTAAATCCATTAAGCGTTGTTTTGCGGCTTCTGTGAGTGTCGGCCACTTAAAATCACGTTGACGCTCCCATTCTGGATGCCAATGATGACTGTGATGTTCGGTATCGGGTGCTTTATACAAGTGAAATAGCGGAATGTGTGGTGGATGAAAAATATCCCATCCGTGTGTAAAAGCACGAATCGCTAAATCTTGCTCTTCACCATGAAAATACAAATAAGGATCGTATGGAATTTCTTGTACAAAGCGTCCTAATGTAAAAATAAACCCGCCTGCCAAATGACAACCACGAATAGGTTCACGTTTAAACACATGCTGTGCCCGAAAACGCAAGGTAGCATTATCCTCTGTTAAATTTGTATCGGGATGGGGGCGCAAAACCAATGTCGTTTTATCGCTGATTTCAATTAATACCTTAGCCTCACCATCAACAAACTCAAACCCGTACGGATAGGTACTGACAATCGGTTTAACATAATCGGCACGTAAGGCTTCGAGTTGTGCAATCAGTTGCATATCCCACTCTGGCTCAAACAACATATGCGAGTCAATTTGTAATAAATACGGTTCGTTTTGATATAGCGAAAAGGCAATAGCACGCGCCCAGCACACGCCACGACTATCAATGGGATGAATATGTGTATAACGAATAGTCGGATTCTCTGGTAAAGTGCGCAGTGTTTCACGACGATTAACAGGATGTTGATCAACAATACCAAACACTAATCGTTGTGGATACTTAGCTTTATTACACGCATCAGTGACGGTATGGAGCAGATGGGGATCACAAAAAGCGGCGATAGAGACAAAAATAGTAGAAACATGAATAGGGCTAGTCATATACTTTACTCAAATTACTGATTATTATGCTGATTATAAGCTAACTTTTCTTGTACTAGCATTAAAAAAACAGATGCGTAATTTGTTTAGAGTATCTTTGCAATAAGACCTCGTCCAGACACCTGCAGTTGAACATCATTTTTTAGGAAATTGTTTATAACTTCTCAATAAGTCGTGGCATGACCTGTAATTATTGAGAAGTTACGTGTTAGGCGACAAAGTTATCAAAAATAAATCAAATTAAAACTCACCCCATTCCTGATTATTTGCTTTTTTTGGTGCTGGTAAAGCTGGGTGTGCACGAGACGCTGGTTTTTTTACCGTATTCGCACGCATCGAAACAACTGTCGCAGTTCCTGTTTTAAAAAACGCCATACTGTGACGTAAATTATTAGCTTCTGTACTTAAACTTTCGGCTGCCGCTGTAGTTTCTTCAACCAAAGCGGCATTTTCTTGTGTTACCTTGTCAATATCTGC
>CAMCGI010000164.1 GCA_945874205.1 Francisella tularensis subsp. holarctica | reverse complement strand
AGGTTACGATCACTACCAGACTCAATATATGGCACAATAGTACCGACAACATGCCTCCCCATAATCTCTTCGCGAGAATAACCAAAGAAGCGTTCTGCATACTCATTAAAATAAGTAACCGTACCATCAAACGCCATACGTAAAATAATTACGTTGGCATTATCGACTAGTTCACGATAATTATGCTCACTCATCGTCAATGCTAATTCCGCTTGCTTACGCTCACTAATTTCTTGTGATAGCAGCAAATTGTAATGTTTCATTTTTTGCATAATCAGCAACACGACTAGCAGCCCCAAAACTAAGGCAAAAAAGATAACCCATAGCAAAAAAGGCAAAACAAGCGGTTTATTCTCATAAAAGAAACCATCGAGACTAAAGTCTGCTGACATTTGTCCTTGCCCAGCATAAACTTGCACAACATGCTGCCAACGCCCCTTGCTCATATAACCGGGCTCAACAATATCAGGACGCGTTAGCTCACTAATTTGCTCTGCTTCAAACAACAAATGGGCACGACTTTTTCCTTGCGTATTGTATTGCGCCAAAATTAACTCTGTTACACCATCGGGATGAGCCAACGAATAGACCAAACCTTTTAGGGTTGCTTCTTTAAAAGCAGTCACTACTGTTGGTTGTGATGACACATTCGCTTCACTGGTAAATAAAATATTACCGAATAAGTCGATGCCCGCAGAACGCGGAGATAGTAATAAATATTCGTGTTCATGACCACGAATTAAAAATACTTCATTAATACTGTAAACGACCTTAGCAGTATTAACACCATTACGTAACGTACTTAATGTCCAATCTGTTTGTGTCACTAAATGAATTGCGCTTTTTGGCAAGCCTGATGAGAGTAAAAAGGCTTCAATCTCATCACGATTATGTGCATCGACAGCAACAGGTTTATTAGCTAAATCATGCACACTGTTCAAACCCTCGGTACGAACAGCAAGTAACGAAACGGGCGAATGTTGCATTAATGCTGCTAGAGCAACAACAGGCTTACCTTTTGCTCGCTCCACAACTAACCCTGATGTGTAAATACCAAAATCAGCATGTCCCGTTAAAACCTCGCTAACAGCATCAACACCAGGACTACCTTCACGAATCTCAACATCTAGCCCAGCTTGTTGATAATAACCTTGCTCAAGTGCAGCATAAAAAGCAGCAAACTCGTACTGATGCTTCCAATCAAGTTGTACCACTACTTTTTTAGCGTCAGAAACAAACTGTGCTGCAGATAATGTACACACAAATGAATTTAACACCATAAAACTTAGAATCAATAAAATACGCAATGACATCACTTTCCTAAACTAACTTTTATTTTTAAGCATATCATAATCAATTAGATTTATTGCTTAAGAAAACAATACAAAATAAAAAATTCTTAAAATTTTATACACAAATAGGCAATAGTTTGTTACGCTTAAGATGGTACTAATCTAAAAGGATATTTTTTATGAAACTCTTCGCTTATAGCACCCGCAATCCTCGCGCTGCAGAACCACAATCCGTGACTACCTCTAAACGTGCCATTGTGCATCAATTTCGTTTAATCAATGAAAAAACCCAAGTTAAAGTATTGGGAACAGCCTTTTTTAGAAGTGAAAAATCAGATAAATCTCATTTTCACTTTGGCAAAGACGCGCAACAGCCGCTGATCGACTTAGGTACGCAAAATGCTTGTACACAAATTCAATATTTCCAAGACGGTGCATGGTTTACGCTAGCAGAATAAGTGAAACTAAGCTAATTTAAATCGCAATCTCCAGTCACTGCCAAGTTGACGCTGTTCGATTTGTATTAACCGCTTAACTTCACTCATAACCTCATGCAAGGGTAGTATTAAAGCTGCCCTTGCATTATGCCCCATAGTACAAGCAGCACCATACCACCAAAGCTCATCAACAAGCTGTTGTGCTACAAATGATCCTGCTAGCTGTGCACCAGCCTCGACCAACAAATCATTAATTTGATAGTCTTGCGCCAAAACAAACAACAATGCACCTAAATCAAGACGACCTTCAAGACACGGTACGCCAATCACTTCCACACCTTTTGCTTGTAAGCAAGTAATCTTATCAACCGCTTGTTCAGATTCCAATAACGTTTGACAAGTCACAACTAACACCTTGCCACCTGTTGTAAATAGCTTAGCATCTAAGGGTACACGCAATCGACTATCTGCAATAACACGCAACGGCTGAAAATTTTCAAATTCAGATAATCTTACGGTTAACAAGGGATCATCGACTAAAACGGTATCAATTCCTGTCAAAATCGCACCCGAGCGTGCCCGCAAGCGTTGTACATCCGCTCGTGCTGCATCACCAGTAATCCATCTGCTTTGACCATTAGCAAGTGCAGTGCGTCCATCTAGGCTAGCGGCTACTTTGACGCGTACGAAAGGACGATATCGTTCTACACGCGATAAAAAGCCTAGATTTAATGCACGCGCTGAATCTGCCATTAGCCCAACAGAAATAATAACACCAGCATTACGCAATCGCGCCAACCCTCTACCCGCTACCTGTGGATTAGGATCTTGCATCGCAACCACTACGCGCACGACACCTGCTGCAATTAAGGCATCACAACAGGGCGGTGTACGCCCATGATGACTACAAGGCTCTAAGGTAACATAGACTGTTGCGCCTTTTGCTAAGTTGCCAGCAGCACGTAAGGCATAAACCTCTGCGTGAGGCTCACCCGCTCGCTGGTGCCAGCCTTCACCAACAACGACATCGTTTTTAACAATAACGCAACCAACAGCAGGATTAGGACGCACAGAAAAAAGCCCACGCTCCGCCAAGCGTAAAGCTTGTGCCATAAAATGCGCATCTTGAACAGAGAAATTAGCCAACATTATGCTTTAGCAGCCGTACCATCGAGTAATCGCAAAATTTCAGTCTGAAACGCCTGCACATCTTGAAAACTACGGTAAACTGAAGCATAGCGTACGTAAGCCACTTGATCGAGGTTTTTAAGTTCTTGCATTACCCACTCACCTACCTGACTTGCTGCTAACTCTCGAACTCCTTCGCTCATGATTTTATGTTTAATTCGCGTCAGTGCATCTTCGACTAAATCAGAAGAAACAGGACGTTTTTCTAAGGCACGCATCATGCCTGCACGCACCTTGGTCTCATCAAAACGTTCACGATTACCATCGCGCTTAATCACACGAGGCAAAGCCACTTCGACCACTTCATATGTGGTGAAGCGCTGCGCACAAGCATGACATTCACGACGACGACGCACTTGTTCGCCATCCATCGCTAAGCGAGAGTCAATAACTTTGGTATCGATGGCACCACAAAAAGGACAGTTCATTTAATTGGCATACACAGGAAAGCGCGCGCAAACGGCTGTTACTTTTGCAATCGTATCCGCCTTCACTGTCGCTTCGTTGTCTTTACCGATAGCATCAAGTACATCACACATCCAGCCTGCCAACTCAGTACATTCGCCAACACCAAAACCACGCGTTGTCACTGCTGGTGTACCAACACGCAACCCACTGGTAACAAAAGGAGACTGTGGGTCATTCGGTACTGAGTTTTTGTTGATGGTAATGTGTGCTTCGCCTAAAGCTGCATCGGCTTGTTTACCTGTTAAGCCTTGCGCAACCAAGTCAACCAAGAACAAATGATTGTCTGTACCACCAGAAACAACTTTGTAACCACGGTCAATGAAGACTTTAGCCATTGCTTGTGCATTTTTAATGACATTCGCCGCATAGACTTTGAACTCTGGCTCTAAAGCTTCTTTGAAGGCAATCGCTTTAGCAGCAATAACATGCATCAAAGGACCGCCTTGTGTACCTGGGAAAACGCGAGAAGCAATGGCTTTTTCAATCGCTTCATTCGCACGACCTAAAATGAGACCGCCACGAGGACCACGCAAAGTTTTGTGTGTTGTTGTCGTGACCACATCGGCAACACCGATTGGATTTGGATACAAGCCAGCCGCAACCAAACCTGCAACGTGTGCCATATCAACGAATAAATAAGCACCAACTTCATCAGCAATCGCACGAAACGCATTCCAATCCATTGTTTTAGAATAAGCAGAAAAGCCTGCAATAATCATTTTTGGTTTATGTTCTAACGCCAGTTTACGCACTTCTTCCATTTGTACGATGCCGTTATCGTCAACACCATACTGCACAGAATTATAGATACGACCAGAGAAGTTAATCTTCGCACCATGCGTTAAGTGACCACCATGCGCCAAGCTCATGCCTAATACGGTATCACCTGGATTTAACAGCGCTTGGAATACCGCACCATTAGCTTGTGAACCAGAATGAGGCTGTACATTTGCCCAATCAGCACCAAACAGCTCTTTCGCACGGTCAATTGCAACTTGCTCAACGACATCAACATACTCACAGCCACCATAATAACGTTTACCTGGATAACCTTCGGCATACTTGTTGGTTAACACTGTGCCTTGTGCTTCCATCACGCGCGGGCTAGTGTAGTTTTCAGAAGCAATCAGCTCGATATGGTCTTCTTGACGTTGCGTTTCATCGCTAATCGCACGCGCGATCACATCATCATATCCTGCAATGGTCATTGATTTGGTAAACATAACACTGGCTCCCAGACAAAAAAATTCAATAAAAAATTATTGCTATTATACCAGTAAATCATTATTTCTCGCAGTTAGAAA
>CAMCGI010000163.1 GCA_945874205.1 Francisella tularensis subsp. holarctica | reverse complement strand
AGATGCAGCAATAACCCCTTTTTCTCGCTCCGTCTGTGTTAACTGCAACATGCGGTTATAAGCACCACGCAATTTAAAAGAAAAAACGGGTTGAAGATCCTCTCGTTTCAATAAAACGTGATTACGCAATCTGATAGATAAACGCATCGCATTCGTTAATGGCGTTTCTTGGGCGACATCATAAACTGGCGCACGTAGCACCATTTTGAGCAAGCGTTGTGGCATGAATACTTCCATAAATAACTGTTTGTAGTAGTTTAGCAGTTAACGCTTAGCACTTATAGTGGTGCGACAATTTGTCGCATGTTCAGATAAGATCTCAACGCTTATAATGCTTAAACTGTAAATCTATACCTGAAGGTCAAGCAATGAATATCCATCGTCAAAAAACACTTTATTTAGCCATTGGCTTTTTACTCGCAAATGCTGCTATGGCAGCAGAAAATCTTCCTATCATGAATGTAGAAGATAGCAGCTTGAACACGCTTGGTGAAATAAATACATTAGCAGGTAATGACCTAGCGCAAAATCGCGCTCGCACTAATGACACGGCATCATTACTCGATGGTATTGCAGGTATGAATACTATTGCCACAGGGGGCGTTTCGGGTTTGCCTGTGATTCATGGCTTAGCCGATGACCGCGTTAAAACAACGATTGACGGCATGGATATTACTTCTGCTTGCGCCAACCATATGAACGCACCGCTATCCTACATTGCACCAGCAGCAGTTGACAAAATAACCGTTTATAGCGGTGGCACTGTCCCTGTGAGTGTTGGTGGCGATAGCATCGCTGGTACAATTAAAGTTGAATCAGCACAGCCACAGTTTACAGCAAAAGG
Source organism: Francisella tularensis subsp. holarctica (assembly GCA_945874205.1). Classification (GTDB taxonomy): domain Bacteria; phylum Pseudomonadota; class Gammaproteobacteria; order Thiomicrospirales; family Thiomicrospiraceae. The sequence goes on along the minus strand of CAMCGI010000163.1, from coordinate 3,872 downwards.
TGAAAAAGCAACGACCAGCGGTAACATCTCAGTCGGTGGACAAAGCAATGGTAATGGCACCAATGCCAGCGCCAATGTCACCTATCGTGATGAAACAACCAGTTTGACTTACAGTAAAACTTATTCACACAGTGATAACTATCAAGCTGCTTCAGCATTCAAGGCAGGGGATGGTAAATATACCAATACCGTTGGTACTTCTTTGTACGAAATGCATACCGACAAAATCACACTGGCAAAGAAAGTAGGGGCTGATGTTTACCAAGTCAGTGTTGGCAAGCAATACATTCCCTATCAAGGCTATCCTAGCCAATACATGGATATGACGCATAATGAAAGTTTATTACTGAACGCATCTTATTTAGGCAAGTTCAATTGGGGGGCTTTAGATGCACGCGTTTTCCACCAACGCACCGAACATGAAATGAACTTTATTGATACCAAGTTTAGCCCTGCCAATAAGCAAGGTATGCCAATGAATACTGTTGGTAAAGACATGGGCTATGTGGTTAAAGGACTGATTCCAATGGGTACGGCTAGCACTTTAACCGTTGGCAATGAATACCACCATCAAGAGCTAGACGATTGGTGGCCAGCCAGTGGCAATATGATGATGAAAGGCATGAACCCTTACACCTACGAAAACATTAATGGCGGCTGGCGTAATCGTTTCGGTACTTTTGCTGAAATGGAAACCAAGCAAAACGACAAATGGACAACCTTAATTGGTTTGCGTCATGAGCTAGTCACCTCTGGTACGGGTAATGTCGTTGGTTACTATGGCACGCTTGATGGTGCAGTGGTTGCAGATAAAACCTTTGGCGAGTACATGGTCAATAAATCTGCTGCCGATGCCTTTAATGCCAGCAACCATAATCGCACCGACAATAACATCGACTTTACAGCAGCCGCTAAATATCTTGCCGATAACACCAGTGACTATGAATTTGGCTATGCACGTAAAACACGTTCTCCTAATCTGTACGAACTGTACACATGGGGACGTAGTGCAATGGATATGAAGATGATTGGCTGGTATGGTGATGGTAATGGTTATATTGGCAACCAAGACCTAAAACCAGAAGTGGCTAATACCATTAGCATCACAGGTAACTGGCACGATGCAGCACGTGAAGATTGGCAAGTTAAAGCAACGCCCTACGCAAGTTATGTCGAAAACTATATTGATGCCGACAAGTGTGGCTCTTTAGCAGCTGGAGCTATGGCAAACGCGAATCTTTGTACAGTTAATAGTGGTGGTGCAACAGGCTCTGGTAGCGTCAACGGCTTACGTTTTGCCAATCATGATGCCATGCTATATGGTTTGGACATCACCGCTAAGAAAGCGTTGGGTCAACTATCATCTGGCAACTATACATTGTTAACACAAGTGAGCTATGTTCAAGGTAAAATTTTGGATACCAATGCGAATCACACAAGCGACAATATCTATAACCTAATGCCACTCAATACTAAAATTGCCTTACAACATCAGTTAGGTAAGTGGAACAACAGCATCGAACTACAAATTGTCGCTTCTAAAACAGCCGTTGACACGACACGTAACGAGTTCACTACACCTGATTACAAGTTGGTTAACCTGCGTACAGGCTATGACTGGGGTCAATACCGTGTTGATGGTGGTGTCACCAACCTAATGGATGAAATGTATTATTATCCAACAGGTGGCGCGATGCTCGCAGCTTCAGCACAAGGTGGTGGTAAAGCACCCTATGGCGCGGTACCTGGGATGGGACGCTCGTTTTACGTTGCAGGTACATTACGTTTTTAATCTTTACTTTATGGCATAATGACCGATATGAAAAAATATTATCTCATCTCAGCCATCGCTATTGCCGCTCTAGGAGCGGCTTTGGCGTTATCACAACCATCACAACAAGCAACAACAGCAAGTCATGCTGTTTTAGTCACCAATCAAGCCCCAACAGGTGGTGATTTTACGCTGACAGGAACACGGGGCAAGGTCAGTTTACATGACTACGCTGGCAAAATTGTGCTCCTGTATTTTGGTTATACGACCTGCCCCGATATTTGTCCGACTAACCTTGGCAATCTATCTAGTGCCATGCGTTTACTCAGCGAAGAGGAACGCAATAAAGTGCAAGTGCTTATGATTAGCGTTGATCCAGAACGTGACGACCAAACAAAGATGGATACTTATCTGCCCTATTTTCATCCTAGCTTTAAGGGCTTAACGGGCACACCTGAACAAATTGCCGAAATTGCCAAACGCTATGGTGCTGTCTATCAAAAGGCTGCACTTGGTGAAGGAGCATTAGGCTATAGTGTTGATCATTCTGCATTTACTTACTTAATTAATGCACAAGGCAAGCTAGTTGAACAGCTACCACATGCAACAACGGGTGAAGAATTTGTGACTGCCATTCGTGCACAATTAACCGCCCAATAACCCAAAGGATTTTATATAATGTTAACACGCTCTCTTTTAATGACGGCCTTATTGGCAAGCAGTTTCTCTGCTTTTGCTGCCGTTACCGAACAAGTACAAGTAACGGATGGTTACGTGCGCGAAGTACCTGCTGGTCAACAAATTTCAGCCGCCTTTATGACGGTACATAATGACGATATGAGCGACCATAAAATTGTTAGTGCTAGCAGTCCTGCAGCCAAAACAGTCGAACTACACACCCACACCCACGAAAATGGCATGATGAAAATGCGTCAAGTGCCTGATATCGCTATCCCTGCTGGTGGTGATACCTTCCTCAAACCTGGTGGGCTGCATATTATGCTCATTGGCTTAACGCAAGAACTGAAAAAAGACGTTCCCATTTCAATTACCATCAAATTTGAAGATGGCAGCGAAAAAACACTCAGTTTACCCGTTAAAAGCGTCATGCCAATGCAGATGCAGCATTAAAACAAAAATGTGATTATTTTGTTATCATATCAGGGCGTGACCAAAATCACGCCCTTATTTATTTGGACATTATTTATGAAATTTGTTGAATATCAAGATACCGCTCGCAATCGTATTCGTCATTACGAAAGCAATAAAGTGTTAGTTAATGCTAACTGGCATAATTTTCCTTGTGCGATTGCACCAAAGGTTATCATCGACAATTGGCAAATCACAAGCGATACAATACTAAGTGAAGATATGCAATCATTACAAGATCGCTATCAAGCCGACCTCATTATTATTGGCAGCGCAAACCAACCCAAATGGGATAAAAGCTGGTTACAACTACAAGCACAAATGCATCAGCTTGGTATTGGTATTGAACAAATGCGTCATGACGCTGCCATTCGCACCTTTAATGTATTGACGACTGAAGATCGCCCCGTTTGGCTGGTACTACTTTAATCGGCAAACCCAAGGGGGTTAATTTCTCAGCAGAAAATTTGTTTTTAGCGGATACATCGATTGCCTCAACACGTAAATCATCATCCTCTTCTGCACCAAGTAGAGGATTTCTTTTAAGCCACACGACGGTATTTTCTTTAAAGGGTTGCTGTGTAATCAACCAAGCATTATGCTTGTGTAACACCTGCTTATCTACCCGACAAACCGCAGCAACATCATCTAAACTTTGCCCTTTAGGAGCAACATAAAACCCATGTGGTTGACAGGGTATCTCGACCCAACGATCCACTCTTGCTTGCTGACAGCCCGATAACAAAATTGCACCGCTGACTATCGACCAACCTTTTGCCCAATTTATTATTTTTTTCATCATATTTCGCGAGGATACCCCAACTTACCGCTTGCGGAAGTTGTGGGAGGAATCGCGCCTCCTTGTTGTTGGGTTAATGAATAACCGTAACCATCGTTACGGCTGATTAAAATACAGTATTTGTGGCTAATGCCTTGTACGGTGTCGGTGCTG
>CAMCGI010000162.1 GCA_945874205.1 Francisella tularensis subsp. holarctica | reverse complement strand
AGAGCAGTGAGCTAAGGAAGCACTCACTGGTAAGTCTTAACGACCTATAACCATCTTCTGCTACTTTCGTAGCCCTCTGGACAACTGGCTTTCGTGTTTCCACTCAAGCCCCCACCTAGAGCTTTAGCTCAGGTGGCGGGTTGTTGACCTAACTCATTTAATGTCTCTTCTGTTACATCGCCATTTTGATCAATCACTGAAAATATATAGTTTTTTAATAAATCTGGCGTTGACAATTGAACACCACGCGCATTCAGTGTTTCAAATACCTTGTAAGCATTTAAACTATCTTGAACAACAATTTTAGTAAACATGAGTCGTGCTGAAAAATGACCAATAAACTGTGCAACTTCTTCCCCTGTTGTTCCTATTGGCTTAGTCAAAAAAAACTCAAAAGCATTTCTTAACAATTTATTTGTGGCTGTTAAACTCCTTTGATTAGGAGGCGTTAAGTGAGAACAAATCGATTTATAAAACACACTATTGTTTCGATTAAGCGTTAGCTTGCTCGTCACGCTTAATGAAACAATATCTTTAACCCCAATAAATCGATTGGTAATTTCTTTTAAGCGTTCTTCATTCGCCGCAACATCAGTGCCTGCATCAATTAAGTCTTTCACTTTGCGCATAGCAACCAAAATTAGCAACGATAGCGTAATTAACCGTTGTTGACCATCAATCACTTCAAACTCGTGCTGTCCCTTTCGTTGCAGCACAATATAACCCATATAATGAAAATGTTCTTCTTCCAGTGTTTGGATATCAGCCCACAAATCTTCCCACTGCTCTAGCGTCCAAGCATAATCACGTTGAAAACGGGGAATTGTATATTTAGTTCCGTTACCAATTAACCCTTCAAAAGATTGGTTTGTCGGTTCCATCATCATAAAATCTTGCATAGTACCTCCTTCAATTTCTGCTCAGAGCAACCAGCACATCACCTAACTGATTAAATGCGCGATCTGACAACACCAAAATAGGTCTTAATCCTTTTTATTTCAACAATGTTGTAATCGTTTTATGCAACGAAGCTGGACTCACTGGCTCGCGATTACAAACAATCTGCACATCCAAAGCCGCTGCCACACTACCAATAAAGAGTGCTTCTTCAGGATGTAACCCTACCGCCAAACAAATCGATGCCAGCGATAAAAAAGCATCCCCTGCCCCAATACGATCAACCACTGCTTTCGATAACGCTGGCACACTTAACCAATCTTGCGTGTCTGGTAAGGCAATTGCTGCTCCCTTTTTACCGCGCGTAACCGCAACTGCCAATGCACCGAGTTGATGTCCAATACCTTGCGCCAATCCTTCTAACTCAGACTGACGATCATGACACGCTAAACGAATCTCAGGCTCATTAAGCGAAACAAAGTCAGCTTTAGGATAACGACTAATCACATGATGACCACGATTACCACTATTAATCTGCGTATTCACCGCTAAAAACTGTGCTTTTTCTGATAACAAGCGAGCGACATCAACCGTAATCAGACCATTACCAAAATCAGGTACGACAACACAATCAAAGTCTGCTGCATAATCGCTAATCCAATTAGAAAAGGCAGATAAAGCATCATGCGACAAAGTAAACTCTGCTTGATTATAAATTTCAAAATACCGAGTTAAATCATCCGACACGTAGCGAGTTTTGGTAAGCGTTTGCCCATCAGGTTCATAAAAGAAAACAGGGGTTATGTTTGGCGATAACTGTTGACGAATAAAATCCTCATGCGACAAAGCAGCACCTAACCCTGTCAGCAAAGTCACCTGTGCACAAAAACCCGCAATATGATTGGCAACTGCAATACTACCCCCTGCAAATTGCTCTTTATCTTTATAAGCGACTGTCAGTGTATTGCCTTTACCCGAAACACCCAAAGGATCAACGGTAATGTATTCATCAATAATGGCATCGCCCACAACCAGCACGCGCAACTCAGATAATTTTTGAGTCATGCGTGCTGACAAAGTTGCTGTTTGATGCCGCTGTTTAAACCCAGCGAGAAACATCTGCACATCACTCGGAAAGACATCAAAATAACGATTTAGCAACTGACTGCTACTAAACGTAATATCATCAATGAACTCAATCCGCCCACCATGAGCCTCTACTGCGTGCTGCTCATGAATAATATTACCTGTAATATCCAAACTGGTATCACGATACTCTTCACCTTTGGCATAAACATCAGGTTGAATGGCATTAAGCACATCTATTGCCGTTGGTGCATGATTAATGGCAACGCCATCGACAACCGCTAAAGCAGCAAGACTTTCTGCTCGCAAATTTTGCGTGAATACAGGGCGGTCAGGTCCTTTATTGACAAAGGCATCCGCTGTGAGTGTTACCAGTAACACATCACCTAAGGCTTTAGCTTGCTGCAAATAACGAATATGCCCCATATGCAACAGGTCGAATACACCATGTGCCAGTACAACACGCTTGCCCTGCGATCTAGCAAGCATAGCTTGTGCTGCCAAACCCTCTATTGAGTTAATTTTATAATGACTCATTTTGCCTAACTTTTGCGTAATACGCCTAACCGATCCGATAAATAATGCAATAACAACTGGTGTCCGACTTCAACAATGCCATAATCATGACAATCAAGCCACAAATTTAAGTCCCCGAGCTGACGCAATGGATTGTCAGGTGAAAAGCCTGTAAAGGTCAACACCTTTGCCCCTTTTTGTCGCGCCATTGCGACGGCATGCAATAGGTTACTCGACTTTCCTGAGCTACTAATGGCAAGCAGCACATCATTAGCATGCATTTTGTGGCTAAGTAATCGGGCATATGCGTGATCGTAACCATAGTCATTAGCATGACAAGTGAGCTCAGCCATATTTTGCAAGGCATCAGCATGAATACCTGATAGATTGGTTAGGTCGTTAGCAACATGGGCGGCAATCGCAGCGCTGCCACCATTACCCAGTACAAACACCTCACCATGATGCTGTGCGAGTTGACTTAACACCTCAAGCCACGCGCCCTCGCCTGCTAATGGCGCAATACTCTTTGCCCCCTGCTTCCATTGTGCCGCGCTAAGAACATGCGAAAACTGGCTAAGATGCTCAGAAAAACAGGATGACAACATAAATCACCACCTAAATAAAGTTTACATGAGGTATTTTATCAGGATCGGTTACCACCTCGATATAACGATTAACCGCATCCATACGACAGTTTTTACGACACTCTGAAATATCAAGTTCTTTTTGAATGAATTCAAAATTCTGCCTACGCTTTTCACCTTGCCATACTTTTTTAAAGCTATCCATCATGATATTACCATACTCAAAACGACTATCGAGCAAATAAGCACTACACCCATACAGACTACCATCCGCCATTAAATACGCCCACAAAAATGGCGTAGCATGACAGCACGAATACCCCTGTTCTTGTGCTTCACCATAACGCTTCATAGTCGCCTCACGAAAAACAACCTGAAAACTATCTGTTGAATAATCACGCCATGATTGAGATAGTGTTAAAAACTCATCGTAACGCAAGTTTTCGTACAAACGGGTTTCGCTAAAGCGATGTTGAGAGTAGGGTTTAATGACCAAGTAATCAACACCCATTTCTTGACACAACTGCGCTAACTGTGGCATTTCTTGCCAATTTTCTGGTAATAACAACGATTGCACACCGATGGTACAGGCAATATTGTGTTCACGCTTATAAGCAACTGCTTTTTTAATATTTTCAACCACTCGATCAAAGTCTTCTGCTTTGGTGCGATGAATAGCAGCATAAGAGTCGCGTGTGCCCGCATTGAGCGAAATCTTAATCCACGACACTTTGTCTAGCGAACGCTCTAAAAAGCGCTGATTTAAGGCAGTGCCATTGGTGGTAAAACTGCAATCTATACCCGCTGCATGCGTGGCAGCCACAATCTCATTGAGCTTCTTATGCAGCATCGGCTCACCTTCGCCTGCGTACATCACACTTTTAACACCCAAACGTCCCATTTCTGCTAAACGTTCTGCCAAAATATCAGCATCGAGTACCCGCGTTTGGTAGCCAATATAATCGACTGCACAAAAAGTACAACGATGATTACAAGCCCCAACGGGTGATATTTCGACATACAAGGGGTAGACATCTTTTGCTTTCTGCCAGTCTCCCTTTACCGCTAATAAAGCACTCACACGTTGTGGGTGGTACATCAGCTTGTGGCTATCAATATGATATTTGTCAGTCATGATGATTAACTATCCTTATTTCGTTTATTTGCAATTCGCTCTAAAGTTTCGTTCATTAAGGCAATCGCTACTGACAAACCAAAACAAAAAGCAGTATATCTTGCTATATTCACTTGCTTTAACTCTTCTGCACTTAGTTTTTGAACGTCTTTGTTTTTTAAAGAACAGATAAGCGACTCAAATTTCTCAAACTCACGATAACCAAGCTTATTGATAAAGACTACTTGAGAGTCAGTTAATAATGAAAATAGTTTTGTTGTTAACTTATCGAGTTTATGAGTTGTTGTTACTGATGGTTCTGTTATTTTTTTCGATAAGTTCAGTAATTCATCTGCTACCTTCTTAACTACTAAAAAATGTTTTCTATTAATCTGAACTTCTTTAATAACCGCTTCACGATGCTTTAGATTAATTTCTTTAGTTGCTATTAAAGAAGTCAATAGCGCATGATGGGTTAATTGCATTGCGTCATTTTCAGCAACAATGTAACTATCTTGACATAGTGCTATTCCATC
>CAMCGI010000161.1 GCA_945874205.1 Francisella tularensis subsp. holarctica | reverse complement strand
AATCCTTACACGAATTGCTCTTGAATTTACCATTTTGTTAAAGAACTGTTCTCAGTTCGTGAGCCGCTCATTATAAGCAACCCTAGAATTCTTGTCAACAAGTTTTTTAATTTTCTTTCGAATCTTGTTTTTCTTGTTAACGCTAATCGCTTTCACGTTAGCCGCCTATTATATGAGTTTTTCAACTCAGTGTCAACAAGTATTTTTAACTTCTTGACTTTTGAAGCCTTTCTGCCTCTCACTCGGAGCAGTGCGTTGCTGCGAGAAAGTGAATTATGGGACTTTGAACAACTTTTAGCAATCTTTTTTTACAATTTTATTAAAGTTTTTAATAAAACCACAAACGATTGTGGTTTTATTACTTTTTAAAACACTAAAACTGTAGTTTACTACTTAATTTCTGACTAAACGGGAAAAATTACGTTTACCAATTTGATAAACAGCATCTTCACCAACTGGAATAATTTGATTAGGATTATCGAGCTTTTCACCATTTCGCTTTAATCCGCCTTGTTTCGCAGCACGAATAACATCTGAAGAAGAAGCAGCAATGCCAGCTGCTTTAAGCGCTTGAGCAATCGTTATTTCGCCTTCTACTATATAAGGCGCTAAATCAGTTGGTAACTCTTTATTTTTAAAGCGTGACTCAAAGTTCGCAAGTACATCAACGGCTGCTTGATCGTTATGAAAACGCGCAACCAATTCTTGTGCCAACTTAACCTTGATATTGCGTGGATTCGCACCAGCATCAACAGTTGACTTTAGTTCGGCAATCGTTTCGAGACTTTCGAAGCTAAGAAGTTCATAGTAACGCCACATAAGGTCATCAGAAATAGACATAACCTTTCCAAACATTTCATCAGGCGCATCGCTAATACCAATATAGTTACCTAACGACTTAGACATTTTCTGTATACCATCTAAGCCTTCTAGGATTGGCATCATAAGCACACATTGCGGTTCTTGTCCTGCATCTTTTTGTAGCTCGCGTCCCATCAATAGATTGAATTTCTGGTCTGTACCACCTAACTCTAAGTCTGATTTAAGCACAACCGAATCATGTCCTTGTAGTAAAGGATAAAGAAACTCGTGAATGGCAATCGGTTGTTGATTAGTGTAACGCTTAGAGAAGTCGTCACGCTCTAACATACGCGCTACAGTGCTTTGAGCCGCAAGGCGAATCATGTCCGCACCACTAAGTTGATTCATCCAACTACCGTTAAAAACAACCTCTGTTTTAGCTGGATCTAGTATCTTAAATACCTGACTCGTGTAGCTCTTAGCATTTTCGACCACAGCAGCTGCATCAAGTGGTTTACGAGTGATATTTTTACCTGTTGGGTCACCAATCATAGCAGTGAAGTCACCAATGAGAAATAGGATGTGATGTCCTAATTCTTGCAGTTGACGTAATTTATTAATGAGGACTGTGTGTCCGAGATGTAAATCAGGGGCAGTTGGATCAAAGCCTGCTTTGACGCGCAAGGGTATGCCTTTTTTAAGCTTTTTGATTAGTTCATCTTCGATTAATAATTCAACTGCGCCACGTTTAATAATGGCTAGAGCGTGTTGGATTTCTTGGTCAGTCATAATTTTCTCTGTAATTATCGTTGTTTAGTAAAAAAACATGCACAAATGCAACTACAAGAATAGTAGTGCAATACTAAGTTGTTAAAAAAAGACATAATACTATTCGCTTAATACTAAAATAAATCCTGCACCTTCTAAACGTTTAGACTCAATCTCGAGATCGAGTTGTGTTAAAGGATTTTGTGTAAGCCAATTTTTAGTAAATTGAAGGGTTAGCTGATTGCCCATAATGCTTAGATTGGGTAACGTCATATTATTTTCACGTCCACGATGCAAGCGCGCTGCAAGACGTAATAAAACTAATAATTTCAACATTGTTTCATTTAAAGATGCAGGTAAGGGTATCATATCTTTAATACTAACTTTAGAGCGATGATAAAGCGTTAACCATGCGACAAGTTTTTGTTCTTCTTGATTAAATCCTGCCAAATCAGCGTTTTCTAAGATATAAGCGCTATGCTGACGATACTTACGACTAGAAATAAAATAACCTACCTCATGTGCTAAAGCAGCCCAACGTAATAGTTGTTCTAAAGAAAGTGTTGGATGATCTAGTTGCCAAGCCATACTCACTTGTTTAAAAAAATGCGTTGCACAATCAGCAACACGATTTGCCTGAGCACTATCAATACGACTTGAAGCAATTAGCGATAAAATACTTGCTTCACGCGCATCTTGTAAATGATGTACGCGTCCTAATTTATCTAAAATAAGTCCTTCACGCAATGCACCTTGTGACACCTGCATATAACGAATATTAAGCAACTCAAAAGCGGCAATAAGTACTGCTAATCCACCACCAATAACAGGTTTACGATCGTCAGATAAGCCTAATAGTTTAATACTATCTAGCTTTTTTCCTGTAATCAAAACATCACGCAATGCATACATACCCTCAAGTGTAATACCATCGCTTGACCAGCCATTTTGAGTTAGAATGTCATCAATTGCCTTGATACTACCACTTGCACCAATCGCTTTATCCCACCCTAGTGAACGTATTTTGGAAATATGAGGACGCAATACAAGCTGACATGCACTAACAGCATGATTAAAAGATTCCTTGGTAATATTTTGTGTCAAGTCAAAAGATTGACTAATCGCAACACAGCCCATTTCTGTACTCGTCATTGAGTGTGGATTAAAGTGTGTGCCAATAATAAACTCTGTGCTACCACCACCAATATCCACAACCAAGCGCTGACTATCATCGTTGGGTAAAAAGTGCGATACACCCAAATAAATTAATCGTGCCTCTTCATATCCCGCGATAATATCAATTTGTGCACCGAGTGCTAACTGAGCACGAACCAAAAAATCACCTGCATTACTGGCAAGACGCAAAGTATTTGTTCCAACAGCACGAATATTACACGATTCAATACCGCGTAATCGTTGCCCAAAACGAGTTAAACAAGCTAAAGCGCGCTCTTGTGCCCCTTCATCAAGATTACCTTGTGTATCTAGCCCCATGCGCAAGCGCACTGTTTCTTTATGACGATCAAGTAACTGCAATTGACCATCCACTTCTCGTGCAATAATCATATGAAAACTATTTGATCCTAAATCGATAGCGGCGTAAGTAATCGGCTGTTGCATATCTGTCATCTTACATATAAGGAATAATAAACGCATTCTACTTTATCTATTCATTATCGGGTAGCAATTGCAAAAAAACATCATCACTAATAATGGTATCATTCACTTTTATGCATTGTGCCACCACTAGGAGTTTCTTATGTCTGACCTTCACTCATTCGCTATCGAAAATCATCTTTTTTTTGTACAACAAGGTGAGTTAACACTTGCTTTGTTACATTCTGATGCTGGAAAGGTCCGTGTTGCTTTGCAAGGTGCTCAAGTACTTGACTGGACACCAACCGATGAAAATACACCTGTTATCTGGGTAAGTGATGCTGCTGTTTATCAAACAGACAAAGGCGTTCGTGGTGGTATCCCTGTTTGCTGGCCATGGTTTGGTGCTGGAGAAGCTGGTAAACCTGCTCATGGATTTGTTCGTACAAAACTATGGACAGTTGAAGCAAGTGGTGTAAGTGATACAGGTGTATGGTTGCGCTTAACGACTAGCGATGACGAAAATAGTCGCACTTTATGGAATCATGCTTTTAAGTTGTCATTAACCATTACATTAGGCACTACTTTAGCGATTGAACTGACAACAGATAATACAGGTACAACTGATTTTAGTATCACTGAAGCATTGCATACTTATTTTGCGATTAGTGATATTGATTCGACATCTGTTGCAGGACTAGATGGCGTAAATTATCTTGATAAAGTATTAGATATGACGCAACAAACACAAGTAGGCAGTGTCACAATTGTCGGTGAAGTTGATCGTGTTTACACCAACACGCACAGTCAAACAGCGATTATTGATGCTCAATTAGGAAGAGATATTGTTATCAACAAGACAAATAGTAGTGCGACAGTCGTTTGGAATCCTGGTAGCGAAAAAGAAAAAGGGTTTAGCGATATGCATATTGGCGATTATCGAAAAATGTTATGCGTTGAATCAGGTACAGCAGGAGGTGATAGTATTATTGTTGCAGCTGGGAAAAGTCATAGCTTAACAGTGGATTACGCGCTGCGTCACCATTAATTTATAAGCAAAAAGACTCGTTAATAATGGCGCTAACGAGTCTTTATCAATTAGACAAGCTGATAAATTTGATCTGAAAATTGGATGCTTTCAACACCAATAAGGCTAACTGCAAAAGTATTAGCGACAACCAATGTTTCACCTGTACTTTCTTTTTCAATTCGCACATCTGCTTTTTTGGTTAATGACAGGACAACCTTATCTGTACCAGCCCCCCCCGTAATGGTATCGAACCCACCGGCACCTTCATAAAAAGTATCATCCCCAAGACCACCCACTAAATCGTTATTAGCAAGATTATCATAAAAGGTATCATTGCCTTTACCGCCGATTGCATTTTCAATCACAACACCATATGCAATACCCACCGCCCCTTCACCAGTATAAATTTTGGCTGCATAGTTATTATAATTTGTTGCCACCCAACTATCATAATAACTTGTTCCTAGATCTGCTTTGTATTTAGCTTGCTGATCGCTAATTTGTGTTGCAACACAAATTAGCGATCAGCAAGCTAAATACAAAGCAGATCTAGGAACAAGTTATTATGATAGT
>CAMCGI010000160.1 GCA_945874205.1 Francisella tularensis subsp. holarctica | reverse complement strand
GGTACAAGTGGCAGCAAGGGTCAGCATTCCACCCGTTAATGCTTTACCTAGACATAAGATGTCAGGCGTAATGTCGGCATGTTGATGGGCAAATAGCTTTCCTGTTTTACCAAATCCTGTGGCGATTTCGTCACAAATTAGCAGTACCTGATAGTGATCACATAGTTTGCGTAATTGCTGCAAATAATCAGGACGATAAAAATTCATTGCGCCAGCACCTTGCCAAATAGGCTCAACAATAATTGCTGCAATCTGAAGATGTTCTTGCTCAAATAATCGTTGAATACTTGCAATATCATTATTTGTATCGTCATCGTCTTTAATAAAGCCTGATGATGGCGCACTGACAAAAAAAGTATGTGCACTGGCATCACGAAATTGTTGGTGCAGGCTGTGAGGATCACTCACACCCATAGCACCCCACGTATCACCATGATAGCCTTGCTTAAGTGCGACAAAGCGAGTTTTATCCGTTTTACCTAATGCTTGCCAGTATTGTCGAGCCATTTTTAGCGCAACTTCAATTGCTACTGAGCCAGAGTCGCTAAAAAATACTGATGGCGTGGCGGGGGAAAGTTGGGCAAGGGTATTGGCTAATTGTTCAGCAGGTGGATGCGTGAGTCCGCCAAACATAACATGCGATAACTGCTGGCTTTGTTGATTAATTGCATCAACAAGAACGGGATGGTTGTAACCAAAAATTGCTGTCCACCAGCTTGCAATACCATCGAGCAATTTTTCACCCGATGCGAGTTGTAAGTAATGCCCTTGAGCTGAAGTGACAGACAAGGGGGCAGGATGAGCCGGAAGGCTATTGTAAGGATGCCAAGCGTTAGACTTCATTAATAATCTTTAAGGGTTGACTTTGGGGCGATGTGTAGTAATGTATGCTGTAGGTAACTATCGAAACCACTAGGATGCTAATCGAGTAAAAAGCAAAAGAAAAAGCAGCAATTTGTATTGCTCCTTCTAGTGTTATATCTAGGAAAAAAATATGACCTCCATCAAGATAAATAGAACCTAGCAGTGCACCAGCAATAATAGCAACTGAGTCATAAATCCAAGCATGAATAATTTTTTGTGCAACACGAGACAGCAGTCGCGCCTGAAAAAAAGCATTAATCGAAAATACAACTAGCAAAACAGGTACAAACCATTGTGAGAACAAAAAAATATGTTCATAAACGAACATCCACATATCTGGCAATGGAATATCTTGTGTCGTTGGCAGTTTATCAATAAAGTTAAACAACCCAACTGTTAAAAAACTTAACCAAAATACCAAGAATGTATCAAAAAAATTGGCAATGGCATAACTTAGGAAGGTATCTTTTTCGGTTGATTTCATGATGCTAATCTTAGTTGTAAATTAAGTTTGAAAAATAGTTTATTGTTTTCGTTGTAAATTAAACCAAAACGATGTCTTGTACTTGATGGCGTATCAAAAGAAGTGTGATGATAAAAATAGTTTTTGAGTAGTTGAGCTTGGTTTGTATGGTAAAAAACAAGGCTGCCATCTTTTTTAACAAGCAGAACGCCTGTTGCTGATAAGTTGCCGTCCCATGTTTCCGTTGGGAAAATACCTAGCATTGAGTTTTGTACAAAGTCTTTTAAGCGAATCGTGATTTCGCTCGATCGAATCGGATCCGTAATAGTAGCAGGGTAACTAGATAGTTGTTTGTTTTTTTTCAAGCAAAAGAACTTTAGGAGCGCATCCGCAATAATTGCAGGCATTTGTGAGTCTACCTTTCTAAGGTTTGATTCATAAATGCTATTCTCACAGCTGTCGAACTGTAACTCACCGCCATGTTGAATAATTGATTGGATTCTATCTCTGATTTTAGCTCTTGTTTTAATATTATTGATGCTATCAATTTGATCTGAACCCAGCATTTGAGCATTCGTAATTTCATAAATAAAATTCGTTGCCTGAGAAGCATTCAGTAATGTGGGTGCTGCACCTAAGAAAGATTTAATCCCAATGCCTTGATCATCAAAAGTCTGCTTTTTTTCTTCAAAACTTAAGGTGATGTCTGCTTTATCTTTTGATGTGCCTTTTGTTTTACTTAAGTGTAGTTGAGCGATAGCATCATCAATCTTTTGGTTAGAAAAAGTGCTTTTCCCTTGTTTGATTTCGCTGACAAGTTGGTGTAGTTCTTGTTCTGAAAATAAGTCAGATAGTTTTACTGTTTTTGTTGTGTTAGTGTCGATAATTTCGACACTAATATTAGTTAAACTAAGCGTTGTTGACCCATTGTGAATACGAATGACACGGATTTGTTGCTGTGTTGGATTGCCTTGATCATCGCCATAGCTCACAAGGCGTTGATTAATTAGTTTAAGGAGCGCGTAAACTTCACTTAATTCGCCTTTGTTTTGTTTTAGCAAGAGACGCTTCCTTCTTTCTGGTATTGGTTAAGATAATTCAGAACTTTTTTTGCAATTGCTGACACGACAGGAACACAAACACTATTACCTAATTGTTTCATAGCTTGTGTTTTGGAAACAGGAAATTGAAATGTCGGTTCAAGTCCCATCATTTCAGTTGCTTCCTTTAAGCCGATTCGTTTTACTTCGCCATTAACACGATAAAATTCCCAGTTTCTTCGGTCATCAATCGTCGAACCTTTGCCGCCTACGCGCAAGGTAAATCCGATTTTCTTATCGCAAGACGCGCCGAAAATATCAGACATTGTTTTGACCAGAGGAACAGGGTGAGGAAATATGAATGGTGTTCTTGTATCGATTGAAGTACGATCAAAACCAACAATAAAAATTCGCGCTCTATGCTGGGGTACATTAAAATCAGAAGCCTTAACTACCTTATAAGACACATCGTAATCAAGTTCTTTAAGGTAGCTTAGAATGGTAGCGAAAGTTTTACCTTCGTCATGATTAAGTAGGTGACGGACGTTTTCTAAAATGAAAGCTTTAGGACGTTTTGCTTCTAATATGTCAACGATGTTAAAAAAAAGGTTACCTCTTTTTTCATCTTTGAAACCTTCTTTTCTTCCAGCTTGAGAAAAAGGTTGACAAGGAAATCCTGCGCATAAAATTTGGTGATTGGGAATGTTGGTTGATGAAATCGCACAAATATCATCATTAAAAATGCTGTCATCGATAACATGATTGTGCTTGTAGGTTTCTCGTGCGTGTTTATCTATCTCAGAAGCAAAGACGCACTCACCACCAAGCGGCTTTAACGCGCTATGAAAACCGCCAATGCCTGCAAATAAATCGATGAAGGTAAAAGGGGTTTGCGTTATTTCTTGATGTTGACTGTGATATGAGGCTAATTCTAATTCAGAAAATAAATCAAAATTAGCATCAAACACAGTTAGAACCCTTGTTTTTAAGCACGCGCATTCTTCACTAAAAATGCCGCCAAGCGTGTCATCGCGCCTTCTAGCTCTGCCATGCTAGTGGCAAACGACAAACGCATATAACCTTCAGCACCAAAAGCTGAACCTGGTACTAAAGCCAAATCACTTTCTTCTAAAATTCGTGTTGCCAATTCTGTATCATTTGCACAACCTGTGGCAGTAATTGCACCACGGACATCGAAAAAATTATAAAAAGCACCATCGGGCGACAAGGCTTTAATACCAGACATCGCATTTAATGCTTGCGTGATATAAGCACTTCTGGCTTTAAAAGCTGTTACCATATCGCCAATAAAACCTTGGTCACCATTTAGCGCAACAACCGTTGCCGCTTGTGAAATCGAGCAAGGGTTAGACGTGCTTTGTGATTGCACTTTTTTCATTTCATTAATCAGTGCTAGGGGACCAGCACAATATCCAATACGCCAGCCCGTCATGCTATAAGATTTAGAAACACCATTAAGTGTTATGGTGCGCTCAACCATTTCTGGACAAGCGTTAAGCCACGTAGCAAAAGGCGTGTCACCCAAAATAATATGTTCATACATATCATCAGTAGCAATTAAAATATTTGGGTGGTTAGCAAGCACATCACCCAAAGCACGCAATTCTGCTTTGCTGTAAACCGCACCTGTTGGGTTTGAAGGGCTATTAATTACAAATAAGCGTGTCGCTGGTGTAATGGCTGCTGCTAATTGAGCTGGTGTAATTTTAAAGCCTTGCTCAATGCCAGCTTGAACCACCACAGGCTTAGCACCTGCTAATAACACCATATCAGGATAAGAAACCCAATAAGGTGCTGGAATAATCACTTCGTCGCCATCATTTAGGTAGGCTTGGCAGAGATTATAAAAACTCTGTTTGCCGCCAGACGAAACCAAAATTTGTTTGGCAGTGTACTCTAAGCCGTTTTCACGCTTAAATTTTGCCACAATCGCTTCTTTCAGATCGGGTGTGCCGTCGACTGCAGTATAGCGTGTTTTGCCTGCATTAATCGCATCAATCCCAGCCTGGCGAATATGCACAGGCGTTGGGAAATCAGGTTCACCAGCACCAAGGCTAATAATGTCACGTCCCTGACGTTTGAGTTCTAAGGCACGGGCAGTGACCACAAGGGTCGGTGATTCCTTGACGGCAAGGACGCGAGTAGCGAGTTGCATGATGATTTGAGGTTCTCTAAAGTAAAGTTTTTAAGGAGTTTTTTGTGTGATTTTCGTAACTTTTTATTATATCGGAAAATGATTATATTCTGCTAGATGAGTTGGTACGATATTACACTATTATGTTAAAATCAAGCACTATGAAAGCAATTAATACCCCTCTGATCGATTGTCGTACCACATTAGACTTTATTACAGGTCATCAAGTGAGTGCTTGCAATCTTCCCGTTAGCGAGTTGCCACAACGAATGCATGAGTTGCCCGAC
>CAMCGI010000159.1 GCA_945874205.1 Francisella tularensis subsp. holarctica | reverse complement strand
CTGTTTGATTTGTCAGACTTAGATGAGGCAATGATTCGACATGTTGCACAAGCGTTTGTTGCTCAGCATGGGATGCGACGCTTAAGTGACGGTAAACTAATCTCCTCGGGATCTTCAGAGTCTGTGGCAACGGCAGTATATGATTTACTTGATAATCCAAAGCGTGGCTTGCGTCAAGTTGTTCCACTCATTTCAATGCTGACTGCTAATTTAGGGTTGCCATTTAATGATGAGTTATATGAACTAGAGTTAAAAAAAATATCGGATAAGCAGAGATTGGCAGATGAAATTGAACAGATTTTATCTTCAAGTCAAGACGCAGTGTTGCGTATTAATGTCGCTGATTTATTAGCGCAACTTGAATCACATGAGTTTATAGAGGCAATACCGCTTATTGAAGCGCGTTTAGAGCAGAAGAGTAGTATTGGTGTTTTAGCAACACGAGAGGAGATCATTGCACGTATTCGTCGATTATGGCGTGATTATTCGGATAGTGAAATTGTTTTAAATTTACGCTTTGATGGTGATGCTGCACATACACAGGCACAAGCACACCATATTGTTAGCTCCACGACCCCTGCAGCTACTGATGCCAATGCGCAACATTGGTTAGCACGTCGTGAGCATACCGAAACAGAAAGTTTCGATGATTTTATTCGTGCTTTTACGCGTGAAACACCAGAAATGCAAGTTGCTATTGAAAAACGACTAACCGCTGAATCGGGAACAGTTAAGCTTTCTAAGATGGCAGTGAATTTAAAACGTAATGAACAAGTTGAATCGGCATTTTTTGAGTGGTTGAAACGTATTTTGGGTTGGTGGATATTCCGACGATAGTTGCAAAGTTACTCTGTTAACTTTATTCTACGTGAGTGTAGATTCGTAAGCGAATGCAACGCTAATAATACAAGTAAGTTTACGTATTATTTTTGATTGTGCGTAATTTGCGTCATTAAAAGTTAAAAATTAAATTTGGAGATATTTATTATGAAGAAATTTGCTACGTTGGTTGCAAGTGTATCGTTATTATTTTCTGCTGTTACTTTCGCTGTAGATACTCCTATGTCACTATCAGGGGCAGAAATGGTTGATGCTGCTAAGGTTAAGTCATCGATTGGTGCAGGTGCCGTTGCCGTTGATTTTCGTATTCTAGCAGAGTATGAAGAGGGACATATTGCTGGCGCAATTAGTATTCCTTATAAAGAAAAGAGTACTAAAGCGGTTGATTATGATGCGTCATTAGATTCGGTTGATTTGTCTAAATTGCCAACAGATAAAAGCACAGTGTTGATCGGTTATTGTAATGGTCCAGAGTGTTGGAAGGGTTATAAGGGTGCTGATCATATTATTAAAGCAGGTTACAAGAAGGTTTATTGGTTTCGTGGTGGTATGCCAGAGTGGCGTGCTGCAGGTGGTGCTGTAGAGTAATTTACCGATTATTTTCATTAAGCTAGGAGTATTGCAGTGATATTATCAGTAATGCTCTTAGCCGTTTTAATGAGATAGTAATATAAGATTTATGTCCAGATTTAGTTGGAATTATTGTTGTGAATAAGTTATCCATTCGCTCGAAAATTGGTTTGTTAATCGTTTTCTCTTTTATCAGTTTATTGCTAGTTAGTGCGGCTGGTTGGTTTAGTGTACAAAGTTCTGAGCGTTCAGCATCTTTTGTGTACAATGATAACGTTGTTCCTATGGGGTTGTTGCGCAGCGTAAATGAAAACTTAAAAGAAATACGCTATCGCATGGCAGCTGTTTCGCTTGATCAACTCCCTTTTACTGCATCTAATGTTCATCTAAGGGAAGCGAGAGTTGCTATTGATCAAAGTTGGATTAAATTTCACGCATTGGTTAAAAAAGAATCTTTATCTGATGAACAAAAAAAGCAGTTAGAAAAAGTAGAAAAAACATTGTCTGAAAAATTGCCTAAGTTTTTAGATCGTCTTTCTGATGCCTATCATAATGACGATATCAAAAAAGTGGTCTCTCTGTTGGAAAATGATTGGCCAGCTATTCATGGCGGTACCATTAAGCCAATGAATAATTTATTACCTCTGTTTGAAAGTAGTGTTGCAAGTAGCTTTGAACAAAGTGAAGAAGATACAAAAATAACAAAATATATTTTGTTATTTTTGTTTTTGTTTTTACTTGTTTTGTTAGGTATTGTTGGTTTTTGGATTTCATCTCAAATTGTTCGCTCATTACGTACCATGCAAATTGCTTTGCACGATATTGAGTTAACAGCAGACTTTAGTAAACGTGTACAGTTAATTAGTAATGATGAAGTAGGACAAACAGCACGTGTATTAAATAATTTACTGGCAGCGCAACAAGCGGCAATTGATGAGGCAAATAATGTTACGCTCGCAATTTCGCAAGCCGATTTTAGTGTGCGGATGAACGGTAATTATGCGGGTGATTTGAATACTCTTAAAATGGGTGTGAATGGATCGGCACAAAGTGTTGCGTTTATGATGGGCGAATTATCTAAGGTTATGACGGGATTGCAAGAAGGTCGGTTTGATGTTCAAATGGATAATCAGGTACCACAGTCATTTCGTTGTCAAGTGGAACAAGCGCTTACTACGATTGGTTTGGTATTAAGTGATATCAGTACTGTTATGGATCAAATGAATAAAGGTGAGTTTAATGCGCGTGTTAACTCGTCAGCAAAGGGTGAGTTGTTAGCAATAAAAAACAATGTCAATAACTCCCTTTCTTCATTAGAGATCACCATTGCCGATGCAGTACGTGTGTTAGTTGCTCAGTCGCAGGGCGATTTAACACAGTCCATTTCAGCTCACTATCTAGGGCAACTTGGAAAATTATCTCAGTCTATTAATACAACAGCAGATAAGATTAAAGTAATTGTGACCGATGCGGTCGAGTCCAGCCGTATTGTTAATGCTGATGCTGATCAAGTTTCTCAGGACGCTGCTGATTTATCAATGCGTTTTCAACAACAGGCTGCTGCTTTAGAGCGTACAAGTTCAACGATGAACCAAATGACGAGTGCTGTGCAGAGCAATACGCGTAATGCGCAGCAAGCTGCACAGCAATCTGATGAGGTAAAAGAAAAAGCGTTGCAAGGCGTGATGGTGATGCAGCAAACAATTACTGCAATGTCAGCGATTCGTGAGTCTAGTCATAAAATTAATGATATCGTTTCTTTAATTGATGGTATTGCCTTTCAGACGAATTTATTGGCATTGAATGCTGCGGTTGAGGCAGCGCGTGCGGGTGAGCATGGGCGCGGTTTCGCTGTGGTTGCGGGCGAGGTGCGTGCTTTGGCAGGTAAGTCAGCTGATGCTGCAAAGGATATTAAAAGTCTTATTAATGATAGTGTGCAACGCATCGAAATAGGCACGAGTCTGGCTGATCAGTCGGGTGAGATGTTGCAAGAAATTAGTGGTGCAATTAGTCATGTGACAGAGTCTATTGGACAAATTGCGATTGCTTCTGGTGAGCAGGCGCAAGGTATTGCAGATGTTCATCGTTCGATTCATGAAATTGATAGAATGACGCAAGAAAATTCTGTTCTGGTAGAAAAAACGACTACTGCTACAGACAGTTTAAATGAGCAAGCAAGCGTTTTACTGAATAATATGTCCTTTTTTAAAACAGGATCATCTTTACCTTTAGCAAGACGAGAAATTAAGTTACTGTCTTAAATTAGAGTTTTTGAGTTTGTTGGTAGAATTTTTTTTAATGTTTTAAAGGCGACGTTAGCATGACAATTACAAAAAACTTCTTTTTTCGTTTGGTAGCTTGATTTCTGTACTAGTTTTTTCGGTGGGGCATGTTTTTTTGCAAAACGTAGCGACCAAAACAGAGATGGAAGAAATTCAGGACGTGCTTTCGGTGGGTAGTTATGTGAGTGGGGTGATTCATGAGCTACAAATTGAGCGTGGACTGTCGGCAGGTTTTTTAGCTTCTAAAGGCACAAAAAATAAAGATGTATTAGCAGCACAACGTCAAAAAGTAGATGCTGCATGGCAACGTTTAAGCACAGCAGCTGTTGGGCAAGTATTAGAACCAATACAAAAAAAAGTCATTATCAGCATTGCTAGAGAGTAAAAGTGTACTATTAAGTACTCGTAATGATATTGACCAGCTTATGATTGATTCAGCTAAAGCAATTAGCTTTTATACGGCTACGATTAATCATGGTGTTACGTTTATGGATAATACTGTCGCTGTTATCGATATTGCAATCGCGTCGCAAGCCTTAAAAGTATTAATCGAAGCAAAAGAAATGGCAGGGTTAGTAACAGTTAACTTAAAACTTATACAAACTTAACTAAATATGACTATTTTAGACAGGTTTTTGTTATGACTTATCAAAGTAACCTACTTTTTTCGTATATTAATAGATTGTTTGTGAGTGCTAATGATATGCTTAACGAATATTGATAATGCGTTAAAAAGTAGAGTTTCAGGAGCTAAAAATGATAACCGCCCATCGCATAGCGTTGGATTTGAACAACAAACAAGCCACCTACTGCCAAAAAGCAGCGGGTACGGCACGTTTTGCGTACAATTGGGCGTTAGCGAACTGGAATGCTCAGTATGCGGCATGGAAAGAAGACAACAGCAAGCCAAAACCATCACAAGCAGCATTAAGACGCGAGTTAAACGCGGTAAAAAGAGACTTATTCCCTTGGATGCTAGAAGTCACCAAGAACGCACCACAAATGGCAATTATTCAACTCGGTGATGCCTTCAAAAACTTCTTTGCAGGACGCGCAAGCTATCCACAGTTCAAAAAGAAAGGTAAAAGCCGAGATAGTTTTACCGTTACCAACGACCA
>CAMCGI010000158.1 GCA_945874205.1 Francisella tularensis subsp. holarctica | reverse complement strand
GAAAGCTGCTGGTTTTCGATGTACTGCTTAACTACTTCAAGTGGCGCACCACCAACAGTAGAAACAAAATAGCTATTTGTCCAAAGAGTTGGAAGTCTGGTTTTAAGTGACGGAAACTCGGAACGAAGCAACCGAGACGATCTCCCTTTCACTTTCTTGACAAAGGTATTAACGCCTAATTGCGGATGAACGCCAGCCAGAATATGAATATGATCCTTGTCTGTTTCCATCTCAATGATCTCAACCATCAGTTCTTTTGCAACCTCGTACACAATTTCTTTTAGGCGTGTTTCTACCGCACCAACCAACACCTTTCTGCGATACTTAGGACAGAAGATGATGTGATACTGACACGAAAAAACGATGTTACGACTACTATGGTATTTCATAATCTGTATTATACAACCAAGTATCTGTATAACTCAAATACCGAACGCCTTATATCCCCATGCCTGTTTTAGCGTAGCGTTAACGGCGAAGCCAAAGGCAGGGGCTTTACGGCGAATTTTGGTAAAAAATTAGTTTTATCCTTACACTCGTTTTAACAATACTAAGACTTCAGCATGATGTGTGTGGGGAAACATATCAAATACGCGTGCTTTGATGGGTGTAAATAAAGTCAATCTAGATAAGTCTTGTGTCAAACTTTTGGGATTACAACTCGAGTAAATTATCCATTGTATGTCATTGGCATCATTCAAAAAAGCACACAACGCCGCACCAATACCGCGACGTGGCGGGTTAACGATTACACACTCAGGCACATCTGTTTGTACAAAAGCAAAATCATCGCTGCTCACTGCCCGAAACTCAATATTATTAGTCTTTATTAACAGCTGTGCTGATGCTTGCGCACTGGCAATCGCCTGCTCACTCAGCTCAATACCTGTCACTGCTCCTCTCATAACCTGCGCGGCATGAAGCGCGAATCCACCAACACCACAAAATAAATCCCATAACGCACTAGGCTGTATTTCATAAATCCAATCTTGTGCTTGTCGATACAAAGCAGCAGCAACAGCATCATTAGTCTGAAAAAAACTTTGCGGCTGAATAAAAAGTGAAAGCTCATTGATTAACATCATCAAACGTGTTTGACTTGTCAGTATTATTTCTTCTTTTCCTTCCACAATAGCCATAGCGATGGGTTGAATATTAACGGAAACAACAGCAAGCGTTGTTAGTGAGTTTTGCAATAGTGGTAAGGCTTCGCGCATAACAGCAAGCATTTTTTTTGAGCGCAAAACAAAGCGAATCATAATAGTATTAGTTTGCTCACTCAGCGTCACTAATACAAACTTTAGCTCTCCTGTACGCTGCAAGATATCGTAAGGCATTAACTGTATATCAGAAATCCACTGACGAACAGGCGAAAAAGCCGCTTGCAATGCAGTGGGGTAAAGCAAACAATCAGTCAAATCAACGGCAACACCTGACTGATTGAACAGCCCCAAAATAGGGTTTTGCCAGTGTCCTGATACAACCATCTTTGCTTTATTACGAAAACCAACTTGTTTACTCTCAACCAAAGGTAACCATGCTATTGTAGAAAAGCAACTCAGTGCTTCTTCACACAACAATTGCTTATCAATACACTGTTGAAAATAGGGCTGTACTAACAACTGACAAGAAGTACAGTTTTTAGCATTAAAATGAATACAATTGGGTATCATGATGATGGCAACAATGAAAAAGAATAGAACACATTATACTGTTATCTAACTTTAAGCAAAAATACAAACAAAAAAAACCCCGAAAGGGGTTTTTTTCTTCATCCGCGATAATTATTATCGTAATAACGACATCACGCTCTGACCGCTTTGGTTCGCCTGTCCTAACATAGACATGCCAGCCTGTTGCAAGACCTGTGTTCGTGCTAAGTTAGCTGATTCTTTCGCGTAATCAGTATCATTGATACGACTACGTGCTGCCATAATGTTTTCGGTAACATTGCTTAGGTTAGAAGTCGTATGTTCTAAACGATTCTGAACTGCACCCCATTTCGCACGCAATGTCCCAATATTTGACAAGGCACTATCAATACGCATAACCGTTTTTGATGCCGCTGCAACAGTGCCAATACTCGCTTTGGAATAAGCCGATCCAGCCGTTATCTTTTTAGAACCTGTCGTGCCGTTGACTGACATAAATTTACCAAAAATCTGTCCCGAACCACCACCCGTAAAAAAGTTACCCATAGAAACTTGGATTTTATCACGTGCACTACCGCCATTACCTACCTCCCAGCCCACTTGCATAATACGCGTACTCGCGGCAGTCGATAAGAACGAACCAGCTGCTGAACCCATTTGCGCCATGACAGGCAGCTCATTGAACTTAGTGGTAGCCGCAACACGGTTAATTTCTGTACTGATTTGCTTGAACTCAGTATTCATTTGTGAACGATTTTCTTGATTATAAGTACCGTTCATTGCTTGTAACGATAGTTCGCGCTGACGTTGTAACATACTAATTACTTCGTCAGCCGCACCATCTGCTGTCTGAATAAGCGACATAGCATCATTCGCATTACGAATTGCTTGATCTGAACCACGCACTTGTGAATCCATACCAATAACAATTGTCTGACCAGCCGCATTATCTTTACTGTGGTTAATGCTTTTTCCCGATGTCAAACGTTCCATTGTCGTTGCTTGACTTTTCGCTGTTTTGTCTAGTAAACGTACAGCATTTTCTGAACCAATATTGGTGTTAATTACCATTGCCATGATCATTCTCCTTGTATGCAATAAAACCCGAAGATTCTAATCACTGATACTTCAGCTGACTGAAACTCCGTTGCCTGCATTAGAGTTATCGACATAGAGAAAAAAAACTGAAGAAGAAAAAACTTTTTTACTACTTTTTTTACTACCTTTTTAAAGTCATCAGCGATGAATCGAAAAATTATTGCACAATTTATACTGGCACGTTACCATCTATCTCATTATTCTCATTAAGTTAGTTTGTATTGTTTATGTCAATCCTACCTGTTTTAGCCAATCTTGAATACTACTGCTCTCATTTTTGTGGACTTGCCCCTTTTGCTCGTGCCAACTTAGCTGGTACTAATTTGGTACCGCTAGGTCAAGCGATGCTAGAGCGTGCTGCACAAGATGGAAATAATGCTATTTTATTCATGAATTTATCATTAATTCTTCAGTCTTTTAATCAACATGATACAGGTGTTTCGATGCAAGCTGAAGCACTCACTTTGCAACGAGTTTATACCTTAGCAGCTGATATTCAGCCAGCCAATTTCAGACTATTAGTATTATGTGTCGAAGGTGATATTGCAGAAAATACACCAATTGATTGCCTATTAGAATCAATGGACATTGAACTGATTTATTATTATGTATCCAATAGATCAGATACACTTTTCTCCTCGCCAATACCAGAACATGATGCTGTTATGGTTGCTATTTGTGAGTCAGATACCAACTTATTGACTATTCAAGCACTGACACCCTTGCTTAAAGAATGGAATAAACCTGTTATTAATCAACCAGAACATATTGTTAATACAGGTAGAAAAGTAGCAAGTTTGTTACTACAGGGTACAGAAGGTCTGTTAATGCCAGCTACTTTCCGTGCTTCTCGTGCACAATTGTTCACAATCATTCAAGACAATACGAGCCCTGAATGCTTATTTAAACACACCCCTTTTCCGATTATTTTGCGTCCACTTGGATCTCATGCAGGACATGATCTTGAACAAATTAATACTATTCTAGAACTAGCAGATTATCTTAATCGTGTTGATGCTGAGGTGTTCTTTATCTCTCGATTTATTGATTACCGCTCAGATGATGGTTTATTTCGTAAGTTTCGTGTTATGTTGATCGATGGTAGCCCTTTTATTGCACATATGGCAGTGTCATCGCACTGGATGATTCATTATGTCAATGCGGGGATGTATGAAGATGAACAAAAGCGTAGTGAAGAAGCACTTATTATGACGCACTTTGATAATTTTATTGCACAACATCGTCTTGCTTTAAATGCTATTTATCAACGTACCCGCTTAGACTACTTGGGTATTGACTGTGCGCAAACAAGTGATGGGAAACTATTGGTTTTTGAAATTGACCATGTTATGGTTGTACATGACATGGATCCTGAAGCCCTTTTTCCTTATAAACATCAAATTATTATGAAAATAAAAAATGCTTTTCGTGATATGTTAATACGGATGAGTAAAAACAATACCAAGGAAAAAATAATATGAATATGCGTAATCACCTCAATTTTTCAGGGGGTCCTGGAGCTCTGCCTGAAGTGGTATTACAACAAGTCCAACAAGCGATTATTGCTGTTCCTGATGTAGGGTTATCCATTTTAGGCATTAGCCATCGCTCCGAGTGGTTTGCGCAAATGATTACTCAATTAGAAAACAATATTAGAAAACTATTAGGATTAGAGTCTAATTATCATGTTTTGTTGTTACAAGGTGGTGCAACACAACAGTTTTCGATGATACCCATGACGTTATTACAAGGAAAAACAACACCTGCTGATTATTTGCACACAGGCTACTGGAGTGGTAAATCGATTCATGAAGCACAAAAAGAGGGTAAAATTCGTACTCTCTGGAGTGGTGAGTCATCAGGATTTACGCACTTACCCAGTGATAATGAACTGGACTTTGCACACGACGCACCTTACTTACATTATGTTTCAAATGAAACGGTTGAGGGATTACAATTTAATCGCTTATTGGGACACGACAATGTACCTCGTATTTGTGATATGTCTTCAGATTTTTTATCACAACCTATTCAAGCGGATAAGTTTTCGATGATTTATGCACATGCCCAAAAAAATATTGGTCCAGCAGGCGTTACGGTGGTGG
>CAMCGI010000157.1 GCA_945874205.1 Francisella tularensis subsp. holarctica | reverse complement strand
GACATTGAAAATTTTGCAGTTGCAGATTTGAAAACATTACGCGATTATTGTGCACAGTAACGTTGAACGAATAGGTTATCTCCGAGGGCAAGATGTCAGAACAGCAATTAACAGGTCAGGTAGCATTGGTTACTGGCGCGAGTCGTGGTATTGGCAAGGCGATTGCCTTAGCTTTGGGTAATGCAGGTGCGTACGTTATTGGTACAGCCACATCAGAATCGGGCGCAGCACAAATCAGTGCGTATATGGCAGAGTCGGGTATTCAAGGTCATGGCAAAATGCTTGATGTGCGTGATGCGCAAGCAGTTGCGGCATTGGTTGATGAGATCGCTAGTGCGCAAGGTGCTGTTAGTGTGTTAGTGAATAATGCGGGCATAACGCGCGATAAGTTATTGATGCGTATGAAGGATGATGAGTGGGATGATATTATCAACACTAATCTTTCTTCTGTTTATCGTGTTAGCAAAGCTTGTTTGCGCGGTATGATGAAAGCGAGTACAGGTCGTATTATTAATATTGCTTCGGTTGTTGGTTCTATGGGTAACGCTGGGCAAACTAACTATGCCGCTGCAAAAGCAGGCATTATGGGGTTTAGTCGCTCATTGGCACGTGAAGTGGGCTCGCGCAATATTACCGTTAATACGGTTGCCCCTGGTTTTATCGATACTGATATGACACGTGCTTTGTCGGATGAACAGCGCGAACAGTTGGTTAAAGAAATTCCTTTAGGTCGCATGGGGCAAGCTGAAGACATCGCCGCTACGGTGTTGTTTTTAGCATCTCCTGCGGCTGGATATATTAGTGGTCAGATTTTGCATGTCAATGGTGGCATGTACATGATCTGATGCTAGGTCTTTTTAAGTATCACTTTTATTTACTCGTGGAGAACACATAATGAGCACTATTGAAGAGCGCGTCAAAAAAATCGTTGTTGAACAGTTAGGCGTTAAAGAAGAAGAAGTAACCGTTGACGCTTCTTTTATCGATGACTTAGGTGCTGATTCATTGGATACCGTTGAATTGGTTATGGCTTTAGAAGAAGAATTTGATTGCGAAATTCCTGATGAAGAAGCTGAAAAAATCACAACAGTACGCATGGCTGTTGAATATATTAATGCGAATAACAAAGAATAATTTTTGTTTTTCGTACTGATGTTCAAAATATCCGAGCTAGTCTCGGATATTTTTTTGGTTAACCATAAATTTTTGTATGAGATCGCTCATGTCGGTTAATAAAGCGCGTATTAGCACAAGATTAATTTCAGAACAGGTTGATTTACTACGGCTTCATCGTGCCTTTCCAGAGCGTTATCCTGCTTTATTGGCATCTGCAAGTGGTGGTGTTAACGGTCATCGTTATGATTTTTTGTTTGCTGGTTTAAAGCCTGTTCCTTTGTCTGTGTTGAACGAGCTTGATGTTTCTTTAACGCAATCATTTTCTGATTTGCCGTTTGTCGGTGGGTATGTTGTTTTTTTGCCATATGAATATGCTGCTCAGGTAGAGACAAGTTTATCTTTGCCTATTAAAGAAGGGTTAGAAGCACAGGTTTGGCAGGTATCTGCTGCTTTTATTTGGGAACATCAGGCAAAACAGTTAACAGCTGTTGCTCAGCCAGATGATCAGGATTGGCTTGTAACCTTATGGCAAGATTGGGATAGTTTGCCAAAACAGGATGAGTTATTAAGCGTATCTTTGAAGGCTGCTATTTGTGAGGAGGAGAGTGAATCTTTTTTAGCGGGTGTTGAACGTTGTAAAGAGTATATTCTATCAGGTGATGTATTTCAGGTAAATTTATCACGTCAGTGGCAAGCAAAAATTGATAACTCGTTAACCCCAGCAGATATTTTTGCTCGATTACGCGATGCGAATCCCGCCCCTTTTTCGGCATTATTAGTGTGGGATAATCAGGCGGTAATCAGCTCATCTCCTGAACGGTTAATTCGGGTGCAACAAGGGCGAATTGATACCCGTCCGATAGCAGGGACACGTCGTCGTGGTGATGATGCGCAGAGTGATGCCTTACTGATTGCAGAATTACGTGCACATCCCAAAGAAAACGCAGAACATATTATGTTGCTCGATTTAGAACGTAATGACTTGGGGCGTGTATGCACACCTGGGAGTGTGTGTGTCGATGAGTTAATGAGTGTCGAGACTTATACACATGTACATCATATTGTTTCTAATGTGTGCGGACAGTTACGAGCAGGAACGAGTGCAAAGCAAGTGATTGATGCTGTTTTTCCTGGTGGAACGATTACAGGATGTCCCAAGGTACGCTGTATGGAAATTATTGCTGAGCTAGAGCAAACGCCTAGAGGGGTTTATACAGGCTCTTTGGGTTATGTCAGCTTAGATGGGCAGATGGATTTGAATATTTTAATTCGTAGTTTTTACTGGCAATCTGGGCTGTTAACCTTTCGAGCAGGGGCAGGAATTGTTTATGACTCTGTGGCGCAAGCAGAATTAGAGGAGACACGGCATAAAGCGAAAGGATTAGTGAGAGCTTTGTAGTATTTTCTGTTGCTTGATTCATAGTAAGATTCTTAACTGTTCTGTATGTTGTGGCATGTTACAATTCAAAACATCAATTGGTAATATGCTATTTTGTAATTTTGATTGCTTAATATAACCTTAAAAAAGGATACAACCTTGTATGCCATTGTTATCTTTGGTTGGTGCAGCTTCGCTTTTAGGTGCTTCAGCGGTGGCAGTTGTTAAAAAAACAACCACAAAGCATATTGTGGTTACTGGCTTAAGTCGAAGTGGTAAGTCAACGTTGTTTACGAGTTTAATGGCGCAATTGATTCAGCGTAGTCAGGCGCAAACAACGCAAGATAGTCTCCCTTTTTTAACCGCTTTGCCCATCAATCGAATTGAAAAAGTTTCGCTATATGCCTTGGATAATGTGCCTTTTTTTCCTTATCAGCAGAATATGCAGGCTTTGGTTGCGCGCCAGTGGCCAGCTCCCACGATTAATATTACTGCTTTTGCGTTAGAAATTTGCTTACGTCGTAGTAATAAATTTATACAAAAAGCACTTTCAAGTGAGCGTATTCGTTTTGAGATTTATGACTATCCTGGTGAGTGGCTGATGGACTTGCCAATGATGCACAAGTCTTATACTGACTGGAGTGCTCAGGTATTGGCGCAACAACAGTCTGAACCACAGTTATCTTTAGCCAAAGACTGGCAACAAACACTAATACAGTTTGACTTTGATACAGCACCAACGCCAGAGCGTGTCAGTATTTTGGTAGATGCTTACCGTCAGTATTTGCTTAAGGCAAAAGCAGATGGGGTATCCATTTTGCAACCAGGGGCATTGTTATTGCCGCCCGATGATTATGATTGGTTAGGGCAGGGCTTTTGTCCACTGCCTTCCAAAGTGACTTGTGATAAGAGTCATGCTTGGTTTTTAGTATTTAATAAGCATTATCAACACTTCATTAAACAATGGATTAAACCATTAAGTAATCGTTTTTTTAGCCACGCAGACAAGCAAATTATGCTAATTGATCCTTTGGAAGGACTACATTATGGGCGTGATTATTTAGCAGAAATGAAAGAGGCAATGAGTCATTTAACCAGTAGCTTTATTTACGGAAAGCGCAGTTGGTACGAAAAATTGTATATGAAACCGACTATTGCTAAAGTTGCTTTTGTGGCAACTAAGGCAGATTTGATTCCTCATGCAGAATATGACAATATGCTTTTGCTATTAAAAGAACTAACGCAGGGTGCACGTTCTCATTTTGATAAGGATGTTGCATTTGAACACTTTATGGTTGCTTCTTTAGTGGCGGCTAATGCAGCAGAAGATGGGCAATCCTTTACCTATAAAGATGTATCTGGTGATACGATTCGAGCGCGATTTTCACCCATTCCTACGCGTTTGGGTGAATGGAAAGTAACGGATTGTTATCCTTATTTAAAAGCTTTACCACCCAAAATTAATAGTGAAGCGGATATTCGTTCTATTTATCTCGATAAACTGCTCAATTATATGATAAGAGATTAAGTCAATGGAAAAACAATCACGTACTCAGTTAGAGATATTAGAGGTCGATTTTGATGAGTTGCCAAAGCCAAAGGCAATAATAGAAACGAATGATGATGACGGCGACACTGAAAATAATGTTAAGCAATCACGGTTGTGGTTATGGTTAGTTGTTACGGGCTTAATCAGTTTAGTGGGGGTCAGTGCGTTGCAGTTAGGGCTTTTTTTTTATGATAGCTTTGTAACTACGCCTGTATTAACCTCTGTTTTGGCAATCGTTACCGTGATATTTTTTGTGCTACTAACAACCTTGTTGGGTGGCGAAGTTTGGGCTTATCGGCGCATTGGTGTTATTGAAAATCTACCGCAACAAGCCACCGCCATGTTAGCTAATGCAGATAAAAAATGCGTGAATCACTTTATTAATAAGCTACATGCGTTGCAAGCAGAGGGTACTTTTGCACACTCGTGTTATCAACAGTATGAACGGACTGTTCAGCCACACCATACAGGTCAAGAGCGACTTACTATTTATCGAGAGTATGTTGCTTATCCGTTACGCGAGCGTGCCAAAAAAATGGTTAATAAAGCGAGTGTGCAAGCAGGCGGTATTGCGCTGATTAGTCCAAACCATTTTATTCATACCGTTATTTTGCTTTGGCGTAGTGCAAAGTTAGTACGTGATATTGCACAAGTTTATGGTATTAGAACGGGGTTTTCAGGCAATATTAAATTACTTAAGATAAGTTTGGCGCATGCGATTGCTCAGCAAGCAGTAGATCAACTTGCTGATT
This sequence comes from Francisella tularensis subsp. holarctica, assembly GCA_945874205.1. Classification (GTDB taxonomy): domain Bacteria; phylum Pseudomonadota; class Gammaproteobacteria; order Thiomicrospirales; family Thiomicrospiraceae. Next base: position 64 of record CAMCGI010000157.1, on the reverse strand, counting down.
TGGCGTTAGAACATATTAGCTCGGGGGTTTCAGCTCAGTTAGGTAGTAAAGCAATTGAAGGTAC
>CAMCGI010000156.1 GCA_945874205.1 Francisella tularensis subsp. holarctica | reverse complement strand
TGCGGCTTAAGCTTCTTGATAGCCGTTGTAATCGGCTCATTAAGGTTTTAAGCGGTTTAGGTCCTGTTATCGTCTCACCTGTCGATAGGGTCGCAAGTGCTTTTATTCCTAAGTCAACAAGTGAGTCGTGTTTGGACGAAATGCCTTTTTCCAACAACACGACCACCATTGAAAAATCGAGCAATACCATCGAGCGATCAAACAGATTTGCCACATCGAGCATTTTCAGGTGCGTACTAACACTCTTACCCTAACGATATGTTCGCTGCTTTGTGTAGTTATGCCCACTTACAATCACTGCAACTTTCTGATATTATTTGCAATCTTGCTGCATAAAACTGTCTGAATTGTTGTTAATCCGATTGCCACTTAATAACCAATAGACTGATGATGCCCTTGTGGAATTTCTTCAGCATTTGGCAACAAATACCACATCATATAACTAACAACCATCGGTACAATGACCGTATTATTATTATCCGTTTCCTGCAATAATTGACGCATTCCTTGCTTCACTTCAGCGCGATTAGACGTATCAATTAAAATATCAATTTTCTCACCTAATTCATGAATTGCAGCTTCATAACCCGAAAAACAACGTACACCTTGAGCCTCTACTTCAGCTAATAAAGGATTTTTCTCGTTTGCTTCACAAACACCCATAATATTAATTTTTTGACTACCAATTTGTTGCAGTTCTTTAAAAAACTTACTGCCAACACGTCCCAATCCAACCAATACGACATTAATTTCTTTCATTACAATACCTTTTTTATTTTATAGACGTTAAAAAGATGCGCGACTTATTAGTAAAATCCGCTTAGCATTTTAACACAATGCACTATGCTCTCTCATATTACGTTTCCATTTAATTTGAGAAGAAATCAGATTAATCTGTCTCTAAGTGATAAAAAAGATCACCACCAGAATACTGTCCTGTCTGTATCTCAACTGAGAAAAAACGATTAATGCGGTACTCGGTAATTAACCGCGCACCATAATCAAAAGCGCCAACAAGGTAACGTAAATATAAATCTGGAGCAAGTCGCTTGCCTAAAGAAACACCCATTGTCTGCTCACTGCCAACCGATGTTAAGCCAATATCAAGCCCCACTTCTTTTCCAATTTTATTCAATAGTGGGTCAGCATCACCCTCATCTGCTAATGCCGAGAGGAGCATTGCAGCTTCCGCACCGCTAATATCTTGCAAACGTCGCCCTGTAATGAGTACACCCAATGCATCACTATCACTTAAGGTAGGAGAAGAGAATACTTGCAAGTTGGCTTTTTCTAACGTACCCGTAACCTCTACCCCTGCTTGATAATCCCCCGCCTGACGGCTAGCGCGTAATTGAATACCTGGTTTATCAATAGGACCATTAAAAAGCACCTGCCCACGCTCAATCGTCAAGTCCTGATGATAAGCACGATATTTTCCATTTTGAACAGATAACTCACCTTCGACCCACAACTGACCGTTGCTGTTATTTTGCGCTTGTAACTCGCCCGTCAATTTCGCGCTTAAGCCAGCCCCTTCAATACGCACATCATCACCCAAGCGCAACGTCAAATCGGGATGAAAAGCATAGTGACTCACTTTTGCAGGCTGCTCGCCAACAAAAACCACATCATCAGACAAGCCAATGGCAGAGCTGGAGCGAACCTGTGGATGGAATACCGCCTTGGGCACAAGCAGTATCCCCGTTAGACGAGCAAAAGCGGGCGTTGCCTGCAAGCGCAACTCAGGATTGAGCCAAACTTGCGCTTGAGGCATATTCACTAACTGTAATTGCTGACCAACCAAGGAGACATCCAATTGCCATTGTGGTAAGTTGCTGAGCTTTGCTGTACCAACAAGATCAGCCTGTCCTTCTCCTGCTAATAGTTTGCCTTGAATCGCAACCTGCCCATCGGGTTGCATATGCATGGTTAAACTGGGAAATTGCAAGCGAACGCCCGTGGTGGGTAAAGTTAATGCCATTTGATCAACATTAACTTGCATCATCAGTGCCAAGGCATCCAATTTACCAGCTGCTTGCCATTTCATATCGACACTACCGACCAAGTCTTTTACCACTTCGTCACTATGCGAAAAAGGGGCTAGCGATGCTAAAGTAATTTGTCCTTTTGCTTTAATACTTGGCTTCTTTGTTAAGGTTACACTAATCTGAGCGCTTGTCTTGATACTAGGACTAACTGCTGCTGTTAGATTTGTATCAAGCTGTTTTCCTTGTAACTTACCCTGAATGACGACTTCTTGGTAAGCATAGCGACTGATTCCAGTTTGTTCTGTTAGTAGTAACACATTATCGGGCAGCACAAGGCTAAACTGTCCCGAGTTCTGCCCTGCTTTATGCAGCAGACTAGCAGTAAACTGTGCATTACCAGGTAAGTTTATCGTATCGGGTAACCAAGGACGCAGCCATGCTAAGGGCAAATGATCTGCCTGAATCGAGGCGTGTGTTGTGCCACTTGCCAACCAATCAGCATTGATACACGCTTGCGCCTGATCTCGCTTTAAACACAATGCCTGTTGTAACTTAATTAAAACAGAAGATGCACTTAAAGACACTGCTTGCTGTTGTTGCCATTGTCCCGATAAGGCGTGACTAAGCAACAGCTTATCGAGTTTTCCACGCCACCCCAGCTCACCTAACCAGCCACCATCCAAATTAAAAGACAGCTTTGCTTGTTGCGCTTGTCCTATTAACACAATGTGATGCTGAGCAAGTCGACCATCCACCGTTAAGGATAGCTGACTGTGTTCACCCATTTCTGGTAAATCACTGAGCAATAGCACGGCATGACCATCGCCATTACTTGCTAATAGAGTCAAACGCATATACCGTAATCTTTGCCCTTTCCACGAAAGTTTTTCCCCTGTAAGTTGCAGATTACTTTTCAAAGTTTGCCAACTGCCTTGCAATTCACCCTTAGCTTCTGCTCTGCCAGATGCACCTGCAATGACTGATAAATCAGGCGCATCCAGTGACAACTTTAAGATTGGTGTAGGCAAAAACTGACCTGACACGAATAGCTTATTCTGCTCGGCATTGGCAGTGAAGCTACCTGCAACCGTTAGCATATCCTGCCACGACACAGCCCCTTGCCACCGAGCCTGCAGATTATCCATCGTTGCATCAATGTTAAGTTTCTGTGCTGCTTGCGTATCGCCTTGAGCATGAATGCGTGCCGTTATTTGTTTGTTGCTGTCAATTAAATCTAGTTGTAATAATTCACTATCTAGCTGCCAATTGATACCATCGCTATCTTGCACCACGCGCCAATCTAACGGTAGATTAAGGCGCATCTCTGGTGTACCTAGCGTTTGGGGATTCATATTGTTAACACAAGCTACGCCCATGGCATGCACCCCTTCAGACCAGTCAACCACTGTACCCGACAAACCCACACGACCACCCAACAAATGTGCCGAACCAGCCTGCACGCTTGCATGAGAGAAATTCCCGACTATAAGCAACTCACCGACTATCGCCCCCATCTTTTCAAGCCAAGCTGAGCCTGTTAGCTGAGCCACCCAATTTTGAGCTTGTCCCACAAGCATCATATCAGCATGACTATCCCACTCAGATAGGTTCAGTTGACCATCTAAACTGAAGGATTGTGAACTATCCAATACTAACTCGCCAGACACTTGCACCAACACATCAGGCTCAGACACAACGACCGTTAAGGCATCCAAAACAAGTGTTTTACCTTCAGTTCGCGCTCGTACAGTAATGCTATTTACATCTATGACAGGCTGATTGGCTTGCGTAATAGTTAACTGTTGCAAACAAGCATGACGAATCAAAAACGGAATTGGCAGCCATAATTGCGGTATGGTAAGTGCTGTTTTTTCTTGTGAGGTATCACTAGTAGCAGGTAATGTAAGCGCAAGCTGTTGCATCGAAAAATCATAAATTGTCAACTGCCCTACTAATAAGTCCAACCAGTTAACAGCTAAATAGGCTTCATCAATGTTCAACGTCATATCATCAGATTGATAATGAACCCCAGAAAAAGCCATCCCCTGCACCCAGTTACCACGTACAGCTAACACCGACAAACCTGAGACCTGCGCAACACTCGTATTCACAAGCCACTGACTCAGCATCGATACACGCAGCAGCAACCATAACAGTAACGACAACAATACGAACAACCACAAGAGCCATTTTAAGCCAGAAGCCAACCCCCTCATAAAGGCATACCGATACCCAAATGTAAACGAGGTCCTGCCATATTATCTGGCACAATCGGCCACGCCAAGTCAGCTTTGACAAAACCAACAGGAGTTTGCCAACGCACACCAAAACCAACCGCTTGCATGAGCCCATTAACGCCAGTAGCCCAATCATTAAAGGCATTACCCGTATCGTAAAAAATAGCACCGTGCCACGCATCTTTAATTAGGTGCTCGTATTCTATCGAGCCAAGCAATAAATACTGACCACCAATATTTTTACCCAATGCATTTTTAGGACCAAGACTTTCAAAACTAAAACCACGAACCGTACTATCACCCCCCGTAAAAAAACGTAATGGCTTGGGGAGTTGGTCAAAATTCTCTACCCAGGTTGCCGCTGTTTCAATACTTACTGACAAAGCACCACCCACTAAAGGCATTAATCCTTTCGCTGATATTTTACCTTGCACCAAAGAAATTGAAGACAATAAAGACCGCTCTGCAGTCTTCGCTTCAGCCGCTAAACGCCAGCCTTGCGTTGGCAACAACAAATCATCCACCAAGCGTTTATTTAAACGCACACCTAGCATCAAAAACTGTCCTTCGCGTACAGGATCGCCCAAAAAAGTGGTTTGTGCATCCATGCCTTCAACAAAGACAATTCCCGTCCAACCACCCTCTAACTCATGTATATACTGCGGACCGAAGCGAATACTACTGCTTTGACCCCAATTATCATTTTGCTC
>CAMCGI010000155.1 GCA_945874205.1 Francisella tularensis subsp. holarctica | reverse complement strand
CCACCAACAGGAGGTGGGGGTGGAACATCGGGTGGCGGCGGAACGGTAGTAATACCAACCGATGCACCCACTGTTGCTCCTACTGTTGCTCCTACTGTTGCTCCTACTGTTGCTCCTACTGTTGCTCCCACTGTTGCTCCCACTGTTGCTCCCACTGTTGCTCCCACTGTTGCACCCACTGTTGCACCCACTGTTGCACCCACTGTTGCACCAGTCGTTCAAGCAGCAACTCAAACAGTTGTGACTCAAGCAGCAGCAGCTCCGACAGCTGCGCCTACATCAGCACCTAAAGCAACACCTACCAACAATGCTATTATTGGTAATAGCACGCCGACAGCAGCGCCTTTGCTCAGCAATACAAATCAAAGCGTCGGCGGTAGTGATGGCGAATTTGGTAGTGCAAATACAGAGACAAAGTCATCTGCTAATGAGGTAAAATCTGAAGAAAAACCAACAGAGTCTAAAGAAAAATCTAATGATAAAAAAGAGAAAGGCGATAAAAAAGATACAGATGGCGACAAAGACAAGAAAGACAAACCTACCAAAAAAGCAGCGGCTTGTGCGATATAATTTAGATCAGAAAACTAAAAGCGCATATAACAATGCGCTTTCACTACATCAAGCTGATAAATTATAACCAACAATTTTATGCTCATCGACTTCATCAATTTGTACTTTGCTTAAATAAGTGACAGCATAGTCTAGATACACTTTATGATGAACAAAGACATTGAATAAGTCAGAGTCAATATGCCCTTCTTTTGCCATAAACCCCATAATTTTTAACGTTTCTGACAATGTTTTAGGTTGTTTATAAGGTCTATCGGAGGCAGTCAATGCTTCAAAAACATCAGCAATTGCCATAATTCTCGCACGCAATGATAATTGCTGTATGGTTAACCCATATGGATAACCCTTTCCATCGACACGCTCATGGTGACCACCTGCAATTTCAACCACATTTTTTAAGTTTTTAGGATAAGGCAGTGTTTTTAACATATCAATCGTCACAACAATGTGATCATTGATAATTTTACGCTCTTGTGATGATAACGTACCACGTGCAATATTAAGCAACTCTACCTCTTTGCTGCTTAATAAAGGAGATGCACCTGCTAGCGATAACCAAGGTATGACAGCAGCATCTTTTACCTTCTGTTGCATCGACTCAGCCATAAACTCATCACCTTGATTTGCTAAATGCAAAAATGCTGATAATGCCTGTACTCGTTGCTGTTCTGTTATCAAGAACGCATCTACATCATCCAAAGACTGATTTGCCTCAGCTGCCAAATTACGTGCAACTTGCTCCCATTTGTCAGCACGTATTCCCTGAAATAATGCTGCGAGACGTGCATCTACTTCACTAATACGATCATTCAAACCATCGAGCTTAGTGCGCTTATCCATGATGTAATCGGGAGTTGCCAATTTTCCGCAATCATGTAACCAAGCAGCAACATTTAATTCATATAGCTCATCATCACTAAAAGCAGCCTTAACCCATATCGGGCGAGTATCAGCATTAACAGCCTCTGCTAACATTTTTGCCACCACAGGAACTCGCTGACAATGTCCGCTAGTATAGGGAGACTTGGCATCAATCGCATTAGCAATAAGCTTAACCACAGAATCGAACAGGTTTCTTTGCGCATCAATTAGTTGACGCTGTGTAAGTGCCGTTGCAGCCATCGAGGTAAGAGACTCAACCAATGACTGTTCAACGATTGTAAAAACACGAACTTCATTCTGTGTATCTAGCGCATTAATTAACTGAATAACCCCAATTAAATCCCCTTCATGGTTTTTCATTGGTACAGTTAAAAATGATTGTGAACGATAACCTGTATTTGCATCAAAACGTCGCGTACCCGAAAAATCAAAATTGTCGCAACTATAAGCATCGGGAATATTAATTGTCTGACCCTGATGTGCTGCAGCCGCGGATACGTTATGCAAATTAGGCTGACCATTTTCTTGATAAATTGGCACACTGGCAAATTGAATAGCATTCCCCGAGAGGCCTCCTAAGTTAATATTTAACTTATCATTGCGCACAATAGCAAAATCTAACTTTTGACCATCTTCACTTTTAAGATATAACGTACCCCCATCAGCGTTGGTTAAGCTTTTGGCACTGCTCAAAATCATATCTAATAATTTTTTAATGTCTTTTTCACGAGATAATGCCAATCCCGTTTCAGTTAATCGTGCAATACTATCCAATAAATGCTGATCGGACATACTCACTATCCTTTTACTAACCAAGGCCAAGCGGCACGAATATAATGCACCATTGACCATACTGTTAAAACGGCAGCCAAATAAAGCAACCACTCACCCAAAGCAACCGACCAAGAAAAATTCCACGTAAGCATACCAATTGCAATAATTTGACCAAATGTCTTTAATTTGCCCAACCAAGAAACCGACACTGTCGATCTAGCCTGTAATTCCGCCATCCATTCACGCAATGCTGATATACTAATTTCACGCATAATAATAATCATTGCGGCAATGGTAATTAGCCAACTGTCTAACGACTGAACTAGCAATAATAAGGCAGAGGCAACCATCAACTTATCTGCAACAGGATCCAAAAAAGCACCTAAGGCACTTTGTGCTTGCCAACGACGCGCTAACCAGCCATCAAGCAAATCAGTAATCGCAGCAATCGTAAAAAAACCTGCTGCCCACCAACGCACACTATCTCCTTCCCACCAATAGGCAAAAACGAAAGCTGGAATTAGAGCAATACGCAACCACGTCAACAACATAGGAACTTGTTTTTTTAATGCAATCGGCACAAACACACTCGCAAATTTTTAAGATAAATTTATTCTTTTTATTTTAACACAGTGCACAATTTTTAAAGCTCAAATATAATAACAAGTTAACAAGATTGAATGATGCATAAAAAACATAGGCACGATTATTGCTTAAAAATATTTGGTTTTAAGTACACATCACTTATGACATATTATAAACGCAGCATTTAGAGGCATCCTAAAGCACACCTATGAGTAAATTAGCCACCATTTTAGGAGTAGTTATTGCATTATTGGTTATTTTTACCAATATGTTTGACTACAATAAAATGAGATTTATCACTACGTTCTTCGATTTGCATGCAGCAACTATTATCGTTGGTGGTGTTATGGCAGCTACTTTAATTAACTACCCTCTCAATCGTTTAAGTTGTGTGTTTAAAGCATTTATAATTATTTTTACTCGTGAAACTGTGCAACAACAAGATATTATTGACGAATTATTAGATATGTCTGCGATTGCACATCGTAAAGGAAAATTAGCACTTGAGTATTATATAGAAGAAACACAACATCATTTTCTTAAAATTGCCCTTACTGAGCTCATGGCAACCAACGATGCAATAGCTCTTAAACGAAATCTTGAAAATGAACTTAATAGCATGCGTTTGCGTCATGCTGCCTGTCAGGATGTATTTTTTAACATGGCATCATATGCTCCCGCTTTTGGTATGTTAGGAACTGTTATGGGACTGATTATAATGATGACCAGTCAAGCTGAAACAAGTGGTGTTGCTATGTATGGTGCCTCACAAAGCCAAGATATGATGGGAAAACTGCTATCGGGTATGGGCATGGCCTTTGTTGCCACACTCTATGGCTTAATTTTAGCTAACTTTGTTTTTTTACCTATTTCTGGCAAATTACGCTCTTTGTCAGATTCTGAACAACATGCTGCCGAAATTATGCTAGTGGGTGCGCTCGGTTTACAACGTCAAGATTCACCCATGCGCATGAAAGATGAACTGCTAACCTTTGTTTCTAAGCGCATTCGTGATGATGTTGAAAAACATCGACCCAAAACAGAATAGTACTAAAATGAATGCACGACTCAAAAATAGATACTCAAATTATGATGCTGAACGTGAAAGTATTTGGTTAGTTGCCTATATTTCACTATTTACTTCATTGCTGGCTTTTTTTATTTTATCAACAACAATTATTGAGCTAGAAGGATCATCTGTTCGCCGTAACTATCAACAATTTCAGCATGCTGTATATTTACAAGTAATGGCATATAAACAACGTATGAAACTCGACTGGCTTAGTGTAGAAGAGAGTGTTACCAAAGGCACACGACTAACTATACGTGCGGATAAAATTAAAAGCGAAGATATTTTTCGTGTTGGTTCAGATAGATTATCCACTTCATGGATAGGAGAAATGCAAGATATTGCACTTTTATTAGAAAATCTTCATTTAACCGAGCTTCAACAATACTATGGTCGTTATATCAGCGGTATTGATAATGCGGGTTATCAGCTACATGCTCAAGTATTAATCGAGGGACACACAGATAATCGCCCAATGAGCGGTACACGCTTCCCTAGCAACTGGGAATTATCAACTGCTCGTGCATTACAAGTTGAACAACTATTACAAACAAAAACACACTTAGCACCTAATTTATTTGCTATTGCTGGACTCGGTAGTTTTCGCCCCGCTGGTGACATATCAGATTATGCTAATAATCGACGTGTAGAAATTTATATCAATGCACAACTACGTCCCAAAACTGAAATACCATGATTACAGCTGAGCAACGTGCCCGTCGTTCTTGGATGCTTTCTTTTGCAGATATTGTAACGCTACTTATCGCTTTTTTTGTGCTTATTATTACTGCTAATAAAGGCGAAGTAGCGCGTGTCCACTTATGGATTGAATCTCAACTTGAAACATCCAAACAAGAAATACAAGAACTGATAACTAAAAACAATCTTACAGGTATTGTCGTTAATCGTGACGGTCAAGGCGTATCAATTACACTTAATAGTCCTGATGCTTTTGAAACAGCAAAAACAGATCCTTCCGTTGCTTTGCAGGATAAATTACTTATCTTAGGACAAGCTTTACCACAAATTGCTATTTTCCAGGTAAAACAACGCTAC
>CAMCGI010000154.1 GCA_945874205.1 Francisella tularensis subsp. holarctica | reverse complement strand
ATGCAAACCGAAGCCAGTTGTGACGATAATAAAGCCAAAACAGAAGCCAGTGTAGCAGGGCAAGTCCAAACCGTGGATGAAAAAAATGGCGTGATGGTAGTTCATCTTACCAGCCAGATTCCCCGTTTTCATCCGCGCGAACTAACTGTGATTCGTATGCCTTCTTTTGAAGAAGTCAGTAATGATCCCGTACTTTATGCGCATGCTTCGCGTGTTTTTCATCTTGAAACGAACCCTGGTAATGCCCGTGCATTAGTGCAACGTCATGGTAGTCGTGAGGTGTGGCTCAATCCACCACCGATCCCCTTAACAACGCCAGAAATGGATGCGGTGTTTGATTTACCTTACGCACGTGCCCCTCATCCTGTTTATGGCGATGCAAAAATCCCCGCTTGGGATATGATTCGCTTTTCGGTCAATATCATGCGCGGTTGTTTTGGTGGTTGTACTTTCTGTTCGATTACCGAGCATGAGGGGCGTATTATTCAAAACCGTTCTGAAAAATCAATTTTGCGTGAAGTCGAAGAAATGCGCGATAAAGTAAAAGGCTTTACGGGGATTGTTTCTGACTTGGGCGGCCCGACTGCTAATATGTGGCGTTTGGCGTGTAAAGATGAACGTATCGAACAAAATTGTCGTCGTTTATCTTGTGTCTTTCCTGTGATTTGTCGCTACTTAAATACCGATCAAACTCCGCTTGTGCATTTGTATCGTAAAGTGCGTGCTTTACCAGGAATTAAAAAAGTACTGATTGCCTCGGGGGTGCGTTACGATATTGCCGTAGAAACGCCAGAATATGTTAAAGAGTTGGTACAGCATCATGTCGGTGGCTACTTAAAAATCGCACCAGAGCATACTGAAGCAGGTCCTTTATCGAAAATGATGAAACCGGGGATGGGGGCGTATGATAAGTTCAAAGCGATGTTTGAAAAGTTTTCTGCCGAAGTAGGCAAAGAGCAATATCTGATTCCGTACTTTATCGCTGCCCATCCTGGGACAACCGATGAAGACATGATGAATTTGGCAATTTGGCTCAAACGCAATGGCTTTAGAGCCGACCAAGTGCAAGCCTTTTTACCCAGTCCGATGGCATTAGCTTCTGCCATGTATTACAGCGGACGCAATCCGCTGCGTAAAATTCAACGAGAAGGTGATGAGCGCGAGGAAGTCTTTACCCCGAAGGGGCTTAATCAACGTCGTTTGCACAAAGCCTTCTTGCGTTATCATGATGCTGAGAACTGGCCATTATTACGAGAGGCACTCAAGCGCATGGGACGCTCTGATTTAATCGGCAATGGCAAAATGCACCTCATTCCGACATGGCAACCAGCAGGGACAGGCGAAGCAGGGGGTGAAGGTAAACGTGTGGGTAAGAAAAATGGTCAGCAGCAATTTTTAACAAAGCATACTGAGCGTGCAGGTGATAAAAGCAAAACGGATAAGGTGCGTAAACCTAGACATCGGGATACGAAAGGCTAGGCTTGCACGGTCGGGGGTAGATAATAGCTTATTAGGCAATTAATTGCGGTAACATCAGTCGTTGATAACTGTCATTTGCAGGGGTTACTTTAGCAAGTAAGCGAAATTGGTCGATACGAGATTCGAGCGTTAATACTTCAGAAATAATATTATCGGAGGTACTGGCAATTTGTTCTACCATGGCTGCATTCTGTTGGGTTGTCTTATCGATTTCTTCCAATGCTTGACTGACTTCATGGATACCATTTGATTGGCGATCAAGTGCCAGATGCATTTTTTCTGTTAGGGTTGAAATGCGTTCAATGGCATCGGCATTTGTTGAAAACGCATCGTGTGTCAGTTGGCTTAGTGTTAGTCCGTGTTGAATGTGTTGTAAGTTTTTTTCAGTGACAAGTTGAATGTTTTTTGCAGCTTCTGCTGTTTTTTGCGCGAGGCTTCTGACTTCGGCAGCAACAACAGCGAAGCCGCGTCCAGACTCTCCTGCACGCGCAGCTTCGACAGCAGCGTTGAGTGCCAGTAAGTTAGTTTGAAAAGAAATACTATTAATGATATCGGTCATGCCCGAAACCTGTTCGCTGGCTTGTTGAATGTGCTTCATGGCGGCAACCATTTGATTCACAACTTGGATGCCAGATTGAGATTGATCACGCATTTGCTCACTATTGCGACTAATAATATCAGCCTGACTTAGCGTGTCACTGATTGAATCATTCACATCTTGCATATGCAGTGTGGTTTTACTTAGGTCTAATGCTTGTTTCTGAACACGTCTATTTAAGTCTTGATTGCTGGTACTAATTTCTTTGACACCATCCACAGCATGACCCGTGGCAACTTGCACATCAGTGATCATATTGGAAATATTCTGTGCCATTTTTCCCATATTGGTTTTTAAGTCGAGCAATTTGCCAGTATAAACACCGGGCATAACATAACTAAAATCACCTTGGCTAAAATGTTGTAGTGCAATGCCTTTTTGATTAATTGCTTCTTCAAGACGAACTAAGGCTTCATTGAGATAGCGTTTTAAATTACTCAGATCTCCTGGCATTTCTACGCTGATACGTTGTGAGAAATCACCTTCTCGCATGGCTCGCGTGACACGACGCACGTCCTCGATGGCATTTTTTTGCCCTGCAATTGCTTGATCAATACTTTCTACGACAGAACGATATTGCCCATAATAGGCATCTAGGCTGATTTGATGATTCAAATCGCCTTTTTCTAGCGCAATCGCTGCCTTCTCTAAATCATCCAACGTATGACATACGTTGCCAACACTTTCATTGACAGATTGAGATAACTCTGCCAAATCACCACAATAATTGGCTTGCATGCGTTCATGAAGTTGACCTCGTGACATGGCGTGACTAACACGACTCACTTCATCAATAGCCAACTGAATATCTTGCATCATGGCGGCTAAACTTGCTTGCATTTGTGTCAGTTCATTGTTGCCTGTCAGCATCTTCATGGTATTAAACTTACCCGTATGTGAAACCTGTTCGACAGCAAGACGCATTTCTTCTAAGGGACGGACGATTGAGTTAACAATTTGGCGTGTCAGAATTAAGCCAAGCAAGACGGCAAAAACAATATTAGCAATGAGTTCTAATCGGCTTTCTTCAGATTCTATCGCCATTTGTTGATAGGTGTCAGCGCGTTTGTGTTCTAGTCGATCAGTCATTGCTAAAATATGCACATTGCCTTCACTTGATAAGCGACTAATCATTTGATTGTTCTGGGCAATAGTGTTTGCAGAATCGCGCATTTCTTTTATCGAGTCGAGATAATCATCACGATGTTGATTGATTGCCTCGAGTTGTTCACTGCTATAAGTGAGCGTTAAACTCGTTAGTAAGGTATCAGTCGTATCGCCCATACCTTGTTCATTAATGGTATGGAATAAGCTAGTATCTAATGTCGTCACCATTTTGGCGGCTTGTAGTTGAGAAAAACTGATGTTTTTTTCAAAAGTACTTAATAATTCCTGTGTTGCAGGTGCATTATTATATTGGCGCAGCTCAATGATGTCTTTTGTCATGCGTTTAGCATTGTTTTCTAAGCCAAAGCTAAAATTATTAATCATATTTTTACGTAAAAAAACACTAGAATCTGTTGATTTTTTAATGTTATGCAAAATTTGATCGAGTGCAAATAAGTCTTTTATATCTTGGGTATTATATTGAGTGCTTGTATTTTTTAGAATTAAAAAGCCATCGCCACTTTTTTCTAGCTCAGCACCTAGGTTGGTGAGTAAGGCTCTAAGGCTTTCTTTGAGTTTGGTGATTTGCTGCTCAAATTTTGCACCACTATTCTCATTCATGGTGATGATATAATCGTTCATAGACTGCAATGTCATAATGTAATCACGATGAAAATTAGTGGTTGGTTGAACAAGGTTAATCTCTTCGATATTGAGCTGATTGGCATTATCTAACGCTAGCGTCATTGACTTCCAGCCAGAGAAGGCGACCAATGCAAGCATCAATAATGACAGTAGCATGCTCAATTGCAATCGTTTGTTAATACTTGTTTTGCTTAAAAAGTTAAGCATATTCGCTCCCATATCTACGTATAATTGTTATAGACAAGATGGTAACAATCGCTAGCAGTGCTAAGGTGACAAAAAAGTGACAAAATTGTGAAGTTGCTTTTTGTTGCAGGGCAAATATTTGCGAACGTGTATTACATCAAATCCTACGAAGGGCTTACCAAAATTCGCCGTAAAGCTCCATGCGCCTAAAGGCAGGGGCTTTACGGCGTTAGGTGTTTGACTTAATCTGGCTTGAGCAAATTAATTTCAGTGAATAGCTTAAAGTCTTTAATGTTGAATGTGTACAGATTGGAAATACCCGATTGAATCATCGTAGCCACTAAATTTGTATCATGAACCTTCTGTTTATTGATTTGATATTTAGTCAGCAAGCTATTGAGCAGCGGGATTTGCGCATCGTCCAATACACAAAATGCTTGGCTAAAGTCCGACAGCAGTTGGCAAGCCTCGTCAGTAGTTAAAGGTTCATCAAAAAACTTGGGATTGGTTGAAATCGCAAAAAACTCACGTAACACCTGACGCGATATATACAAATCCGTTCCATTAAACTTATCCAAACCTAACCATAGTTAAGTTTAGTGTTAACTTCCTGCTTCACAGGGGCTGGTTTCGTTTTGTTCTTGCGAACAGAACCAGAGCCTTCCCCTCCACAGGCAGACACGGTAGAACTTACCGCGTAATTAGCGAGGTTAATCGCCGCATTCAAATCTCGGTCGTGATGTGTATGACAGTTTGGACATTCCCATTTTCTTGTCGAGAGTGGCAATACGTCCAACTTTTCGCCACACGCTGAACATGTTTTACTGCTTGGATAAAATTTGTCAGCAACCACAACCAATCCGCCACGTAGCTCACTTTTGTACTCAAGTTGCCGTCTAAACTCAAAAAAGCCCATGTCGTTAATGGCACGAGATAATTTTCGATTCTTTACCATACCTTTGATATTCAAGTCTTCAATGCCAATGGTA
>CAMCGI010000153.1 GCA_945874205.1 Francisella tularensis subsp. holarctica | reverse complement strand
AGTGTAAACGAAGTATTACGAGTGAGTCAGCAATTTGTTGATGAGCTACCTGCTGTGATGGAACAGCATAATGATATGAGTGATATTTCAGCGATTTGTCGTTTAGATGATGGAACACGATTAGTATCAGTTTTATCGCCAGAGGCGCTGTTTTCAACGCATTTAATGCGCAGTGTTGCTGGCAGTTATGCGCAACTCAATAACAAAGAAGATGAAATGCAACAAAATAACGATAATGATAACAGTATGGTTAGCGACGATTTGCAGTTTGTTGTTTTTCGTGTAGCTGGTGAAGAATATGGTGCCCAAATTCAAACAGTGAAAGAGATTGTGCGTGTTCCTGATAAGTTAACGGATGTGCCAACAGCACCAGGTTTGTTTGAAGGTATTATTAACTTGCGTGGTATGGTATTGCCTGTGGTTGATATGCGTACTCGCTTTGGTACAGAGCGTGCACCACGTAACGACCGTCAACGTATTATGGTTTTTGAAGTACGTGGTAAACGTGTTGGTTTTGTTGTTGATTCTGTTATCGAGGTATTGCGTATTCATGCCAAGATGATTGATCAAGCACCTAATTTATCTAAAGAGCAAGCCGAGGTTATTCGTAGTATTGCTAATTTAGAAGCACAAAATCGTATGATTATGTTGATTGAAGCTGATGGATTATTGGCAGAAGATGCTGTTGCATCAATTTGATGCTAGGCGGATTGAAAAAAGGATTAATTCATGATTAAAGTCTTGGTAATTGAAGACTCTGCATTAATGCGCAAATATTTAAAAGAAATTTTGTCATCAGAGCGCGGATTTGATACTTATACCGCACGTAATGGACAAGATGGTTTAGATCAGTTGCGATTAGTTAATCCCGATGTCATTACACTCGATATTAACATGCCTGTTATGGATGGTATGACTTGTTTGAGTCATATCATGACAGAAAATCCTAAGCCTGTCATTATGGTTAGTTCATTAACTGAAGCGGGTGCAGCTGTTACCTTAGAAGCAATGAATTTGGGGGCGGTTGATTATTTAGCAAAACCTGGGGGTACTGTTTCGCTAAATTTAAAAGACGTGGAAAATCAAATTATTGCTAAGGTTAAGGCAGCCAGTAAAGCGCGTATTCGTCGCTCTAGTGGGCTAACTCAACGCTTACGTCAACAGCGTGAAGCTGAGTTAGTCAAAACTAAAGCGAGCGCACCTATCGCACGTCCTATGACCATTAGTCGTACTGCTGCAAGTGGTAAGTCGGTAGATGGTTTTGGTTTGGTATTGATTGGTGTTTCTACGGGCGGACCTGGAACCCTAGAAGATATTTTACCTTTATTGCCCGTTAACTTTCCTTGGCCAATTTTGGTGTGTCAACATATGCCGGGGAGTTTTACGGGTGTTTTTGCACAACGCATGAACAGTATTTGCGCATTGACTGTTCAGGAAGTGAGTAAACCAACACAAGTTCAGGCGGGTAATATTTACATCGCTAAAGGTGATGCGGATATGGTGCTAGTTAATCGACCAACTGGGTTACATGCCACTTCAATTCCTTCCGATAAAAGCCTGTGGCATCCTAGTGTTGACCGTATGGTAGCATCGGCTTTGGAACATGTTAAAGCACATAATTTAATTGGCGTACAACTAACAGGTATGGGCTATGATGGTGCTGAACATATGGCACGCATCAAACAAGGTGGTGGTAAAACAATTGCTGAAAGTGAAGCATCTTGCGTCGTTTTCGGTATGCCTAAAGAATTAATTGAACGTGGTGGGGCAAGTATTGTTCTTCCTTCAGAGTCAGTTGCAGAACAACTATTAAAGTGGGTATAAAAAATAATGGCACTCATTAAAAAACCACATTCAGCGACAACAAGTGCTTCTGCTGTCGTTTTATCTTTTCGCGATTATGAGCAACTACTGTTTAGTGAATTAGTTGATGATCGTCGTTTGGCTGTGCGTGGATTAGCAGAGCTTGATGACGATACATGGCTAGATGTCATGATTGCTGCACTTAAAGCAGATAAAGATGCAGGTGTGCAAGATTTAATTTTGCAAACTTTGCGTAAACGTGGTGGTAATAATGTTGTTGATGCATTAATTGGTTTCTTAGCTTCGCAAGATGCACATTTACGTAATTCAGTCATTGATGTCTTGCAACAAATGCCTAAAGAAATGGAATCGCATATGGCATCACTTCTTGCTAATGATGATGCAGATGTGCGTATTTTTGCTATTAATATTATGGCTTCTTTACAACACCCTAGCGTACCAGAATGGCTCGAGGCTGTTATTGTTCATGATAAGCATTTGAATGTATGTATGACAGCACTTGATTTACTAGCAGAAACGGGCGAAAAAAGTATGTGTGCTAGTGTCAATACGCTTTTAACACGCTATCCTGATGAGCCATATGTTGCTTTTTCCGTTGCGCAGGTTAAAAAGCGACTGGGATGTCCTCTATGAATGACATTGCCATTTCTGATGAGGACTACAAAAAGTTTTGCGAGTTTTTTTATCGAAAAACAGGCATTTTTTTTGATGATAGTAAACGTTACTTTGTTGATAAACGGTTAGTTGAGCGTGTTGAAGAAAATAAGTTCAAAGATTTTCGTAGTTACTTTGTGCAGATGCGCTTTGCTACCGATGGCATTGAATTACAAGCACTGATTAATTGCATGACCGTTAATGAAACTTATTTTATGCGCGAAGATTATCAATTTAAAGTGTTGGCTGAAACAGTAATGGATGAAATCGTGCGTTATAAGCGTGGTGGAGATCCTGTGCGAATTTGGTGTATTCCTAGTTCAACAGGAGAAGAACCTTATTCTGTCGGCATTAGTTTGCTTGAAGGATGGCTAGGTATTAATGAGCATGACGTGGAAATATTTTCATCAGATATTGATACGACAGTATTACAAAAAGCAAAAGCTGCCAAATACTCAGCACGTTCATTAATGCGTATGTCAGAAATTATGAAGCAAACCTATTTTAAGCGAGTGGGTGATGAGTATCAGCTCATTAATGATTTACGTGAATCAGTTACTTTTTCGCAATGTAATTTATCTGATGAAAAGGAAACAAAGCGATTTAAAGGCATTGATGTTGTGTTTTGTCGCAATTTGTTAATTTATTTTGATGATGCTTCACGTCGTGTGGCAGTACAAAACTTGTACGACTCCATGTCTCCTGGTGGTTTTATTTTTCTGGGACATTCAGAGTCTATGTCACGAATGAGCTCGTTGTTTAAACTGCGCAAGTTTGGCAGTGTCATTATTTATCAAAAGCCGCTTTAAGCTTTAGGAATGAGTTAAATGAAAAAAGTAATGATTGTTGACGATGCCGCTACGGTTCGTATGTATCATGGGGATATTTTACGTCAAGCGGGTTATGAAGTAGTTGAGGCGTTTAATGGTGTTGAGGCATTAGAAAAAGTATTAGCAAGTCCTGTCGATTTAATGTTGGTAGATATTAATATGCCGCTGATGGATGGCTATAGCTTTTTACGTGAAGTGCGTATGCACAATGATACGATGCATATTCCTGCGATTATGATTTCGACTGAGTCTGAGCAGTCAGATCGTGAAAAAGCGTATATAAATGGTGCTAATGACTATATGATTAAACCTGTTCGCCCAGATGTGTTGCTTGAAAAAGTTCGCTTAATGACGGGAGGCTAACCAGTCATGACTCCGTTGTTACAACAGTTTATTACTGAAGCACGTGATTTACTCGAAGAGGCAGCTAATGGATTGCTTGCATTAGAGAGTAGTCCTAATGATATGAATGGGGTTAATGCTGTTTTTCGTGCAGCACACACATTAAAAGGCTCAACAGGGCTATTCGATGTTTTGCCCATGACGCATGTGGTTCATGCTGCAGAAGATATTTTAGATGCGGTTAAAGCAGGACAGGTTAGCATCGATTCTAACTTGATTGATATGTTGCTTGACGCTTTTGATCAAGTGGGTATTTGGATTGATGAGCTAGAAAACGCAGAGCAGCTATCAAAAGAGGCAGCCCACACGGGTAAAGAGATGAGCAGTAAACTGCGTGCTTGGTTGGTACAGGCTCGCGCGGGTGATAGTAGCGATATGTTGGCGCAAGAAAATATTGCTTTATCCGCTCAGGTAGAAGAACGCGCGGTGGTTCAGCAGCTTGTTGATATGGCACCAGCACGAAAAGCAATTGCTTGGTTGAGCTGTTTATCACCAGCAGTCAGGTTGCAAGCATATCAGCAAGGTATTGCTGGTCATAAAGTGGTTGCTATTGCCTATACGCCAGAACCTGAGTGTTATTTTAAGGGTGAAGATCCTTTTGGATTAGTATTGCAAGTTCCAGGGTTAATTGGGTTGTCTGTCGATAATGCCCATGCTGTTAAAGTTGATGCCGAACTTGATGTGTATCAGGCTAATATTCAGCTATATGCGGTTGCCAGTGCTGATGTGGGTGATATAGAACATTTATTCCGTTATGTTAGCGAACAAATTATGATTGAAGTTCCTTTACCAGAGGAGTGGTTAATTCCCTTTGGTAATCAGGATAACGATAGTATTTTGCTCGATATCAGTGAACAGATGCAGCTTTATATCGAAGCACAAGATATTGACGGATTGGTAACAGCAATTAATGTAGCAAAAGATATTGTACCTGCTGAGTCTTGGGCTGCGAATACGTTTGATCTGATGGCGTTGGTTATTAATACTGCTGGTAATCATAAGTTGGCTTGGTTACATGTGTTAATTAAGTGCTTGGTAACTGGAGATCAGCCAGATTGGTTATCAGTTTCAACACAGATTAATACAGTTACGTTGGCAGAAGAGGGCATGGCTGTTATTCAATCACTTGATGAGGTTGATCGTGAGTCTTTGTCGATTGTCATTGGATTTCAGGCTAAAATTTTGCGTCTGCCTATTGCGCATGAATTATATTTAGGACGCATTGCTTCTATTGGTAAAGTGATTGAAAATGTCTTACATCGCTTTGGACATAATGCCTTATTGGTGCAATGGTTGGCAGTAGTCACTAAGTCTAAAATTAGTAATAATAGTGAAGGCATGTTGGCTTG
>CAMCGI010000152.1 GCA_945874205.1 Francisella tularensis subsp. holarctica | reverse complement strand
TACCAATTCACTGCTTTTTTTGCATTCTTAGCAACGCCTTCACCAGTCGCATACATCATACCAAGAGCAAGCTGAGAGGTTACATCGCCTTGTTCAGCAGCCTTGCTATACCATTGCGCAGCTCGATCAATATCGCTAGCAACACCTTCACCTGTTGCATACATCATAGCAAGTTTAGCTTGTGCTTCTACTTGTCCCTGATCTGCCAACGGACGAAAATGCTTCAATGCTTTTCTATAATCTTTCAAACTATATGCAGTCATTCCTTCATTTAGATTAGGAATAAAAATGGGAGTTGGTGGCGACTCTGATAATGCAGTAAATTGTTTTTTATTGGATTCAGAGGGTGGGGTTTGATTATCCACAGTGCTACGATTGTCATCTTTGCAACCGTTTAAAAAAAGTAATAAAAGTAAACTAACTACATAATATTTGTTCACAAGAGCACCTCTAAAAACCCGTCATATAAACTCAAGCTAATCTCCCGACCAAACATATGAATTAGCTGCTGTGTACTAAGAAATCTCAGACGTTCTAAACACGGTTAGTTGCGAAAGAGAGAATAAGCATATTAATAATGATACCGACATTGAGCAACAACAATAACATTAGATATAAACGTATAAACTAGATGATGCTCTGCGGTAATACGACGAGAAAAATAGCTATTTAAATTGTCTTTTAACCGTTCTGGTTTACCTAGTCCCTGCTCATTATCTGGATTACGCTTAATATCTTCTAATAGCACATTAATACGTTTTAGTATTTTTTTATCATTTTGTTGCCAATACAAATAATCATCCCAACCATTATCAGAAAAAGCGAGCATCATGCTAATAAGGCTCGCTCATGAAATTGGCTTTTCCCAATTTGCTCTACTGAATCTAACAAACGTTCACGGTTATTTTTAGATGACAATAAGTAAAGTGTTTCTTTCATTGCGCTGTATTCTTCATATGAAATCAACACCGCTGATTTTTGATCTTTGGTATTAATAATAAATGCCTCACAATCATCAGTTACACGATTAATCAAAGAACGTAAATTATTACGCGCCTGAGAATAAAATACGGCTTGCATTTCTCTCACCTTAACAATTTACAATATATTGTCATCTTAAAGTAATTCCATTATAAACTCAAGCTAACCGTTCCATTAAACTTATCCAAACCTAACCATAGTTAGTTTAGTGTAATGGTCACTAATTTTACGGTAAATCTGATAGCAGGATTAATAGCCTATACGCATCAAGAAAAGAAGCCATCAATCAAGATGGACTATGCTGACAAGCAGGTTTTAATGCTGTTTTGACGTTTTTTATGTCGAACTCAGGTTTATAGATATTAAGCCGTTTCTTAACAGCTTTTTTCATTTTCGCCGTAAAAAATTCTCTGCAACTTACAACGACCAAAACGCACAATAAATCTAAAATGCTATCAACCTTGTGTATTGTGATGTGTTAACCGTAAAATAAACACAATAACATTATAATTAGGGTAATTTCATTGAATTCTAAATCCCATCAAGAACGTGGCGTTATTATTATTGGCAGTGGTATTGCAGGCTTATCTTTAGCACTCAAGCTTGCCGACCATCTTCCTGTCACCTTGCTTTCTAAGCGCGGGCTGTTAGAATCGAATACGCGCTATGCACAAGGTGGTATTGCTGCTGTACTAGATCCAAACGACTCAATTGAGCAACATGTACAAGACACCTTAATTGCAGGCGATGGCTTATGTGATGAGTCTGCTGTACGCTTCACGGCAGAAGCTGGCAAGCGTGTAATTGAAGAACTTATCCAGCTTTCCGTTCCTTTTACTGCATGCGATATTGATAACACGCAAGATTGTGCGCTTTATCCCTTTCACCTAACACAAGAAGGCGGACACTCACATCGTCGCATTATTCATGCAGCCGATCACACAGGGCAATCAATACAAGTTAGCCTAGCACTTAAAGCCAGACAACATCCTAATATTTTGTTATTAGAACACTACACTGCGATAGACTTAATTTGTGTTAATAAACGTTGTGTTGGCTTATATGCACTTAATCAAGCAAGCGACGAGTTTTCTACTTTTGCAGCCAGCGCAGTTGTTCTAGCAACGGGGGGGGCTGGAAAAGCCTATCTTTATACCAGCAACCCCGACTTAGCAACAGGTGATGGCATGGCGATGGCATGGCGTGCAGGGTGTCGCGTGGCAAATATGGAGTTTATGCAGTTTCATCCTACAGTATTATTTCACCCGCACGAGCGTGCTTTTTTAATTTCTGAAGCATTACGTGGCGAAGGGGGATATCTTAAGCGTCCCAATGGCACACGATTTATGCCCGAGTATGACAAGCGTGCCGAACTTGCACCACGCGACATCGTTGCACGTGCTATCGATAGCGAAATGAAAAAACTAGGATGTGATCACGTTTGGTTAGATATTAGTCATAAATCAGCTGAGTTTATTACTACTCATTTTCCTACTATTTATAAACGTTGTTTATCGTTAGGAATCGATATTACCAAAGAGGCTATTCCCGTTGTTCCAGCAGCACACTATACCTGTGGTGGCGTAATGACAGATTGTCATGCCAAAACAGACCTAAATAGCCTTTATGCTATTGGCGAAGTTGCCTACACAGGACTACATGGCGCGAATCGTTTAGCGAGCAACTCACTGCTCGAAGCCTTGGTTTATGCTGATGCTGCCTACAAAGATATTATTCAACAACAACAATTGGGCTTATTGTTAACGCCCCCTGCACTACCCGATTGGGATGATAGCCAAGTACGTCCTAGCCCTGAGCAAGTTATGGTCAGTCATGATTGGAATGAACTACGTCGTGTGATGTGGGATTATGTGGGCATCGTGCGAACCAAAAAACGACTTAATCGAGCACTAAAACGCACATTAATTATTCGTGAAGAAATCAAAGAATTTTATGCACATTATGAGCTTAATACCGATTTTATTGAGCTACGCAATCTTGCACTAGTGAGTGAATTAACAATTCGATCAGCACTCGCGCGCAAAGAAAGCCGAGGATTGCATTATATTGCTGACTACCCAGAAAAACTCAAAGATAGCCAGCCAACAATTATGGTGCCAAATAATGCAGTTTAATTTAACTAACAGTCAATCTTTAGATAACTCATCATTATCACGATTATGGTCAAACTTAGCACGTTTGACTGCCATCAACATATGTTCAGCTTTAGCGCCCAAATAAACATAAAGCCCTAAGCCAACCATCAATGCCACAGCTGACAACATCATCCATGTCGCACTCGATAGATAATCTCCCTCACCAATAGCTGACTTAAACATCAACAATAGTGCTTCAATTGACACTGCAATCATAATCGCTGCCATAAAGCGCGTGATCGTACGTCGCGTTGAACTATGACGAAAAATATCCTTGTGCATCAACACTTCTTCTTCTAGTGTTGTTTTGGCTAAATCAAAAATAGCCAGTCCTAACGTAATAAAAATAATGGCACTAAAGGGTCGTACAGATTCAGCGTGTGATGGCTCTTCAAACATTTTTAATAATTCTGAAAAACCAGAAAATAGTAAAATACCAACAACCAAAAACAAGCCCAAGGAAATCGTTGAATAAATTGTTTTGAAAAGCGGCTCAAAACGCATGCGCAGACTATCACCCATCAAAAAACTAACTGTCTTTTCTAAATCGATATCAATAACCAAATAGCCACCAATATCACCTGAGTCATTACGCATCGGAATTGCACCAGATAAACACATAACACGATCAGTCATCGATAAATAAGGCTGCGTGAAAACAGCTTCCTGACGTTCCTTTGCCATCTGATAATAAGGACGCTGACTACGATCTTTTCCACGATTAGCGTGGTCTGTTTTTGCTTTAAAGTCGTTAAAAACATAGTTAGGACCACTTTGAATACCCTCTTTATCCAACGTATAAACAATATCTAAAAAAGGATAATGCTTAAACATTTCATCAAGTATTTCTAAAATTTTTTCAGGATTTTCGAACAGTTTTGTATCCGCCAATCCAATTAGCATAGATCTTAACATTTCACGAATCATTGCCTGATAGTCGTGGTAACGCTCTATTACATTTACGTAACTTGCCATACTTTATTCCCTTTATTACTGACGAATATGTCCTTGACCCAGCACAATATATTTTTGAGATGTTAGCCCTTCAAGCCCAACAGGACCTCTGGCATGAAACTTATCGGTACTGATACCAATTTCAGCCCCTAAACCATACTCAAACCCATCAGCAAAGCGCGTTGAGGCGTTAACCATAACCGAACTAGAATCAACCTGTGCTAAAAACTGACGCGCTTTATCATAGTCTTGTGTCATAATCGCATCAGTATGATGAGAACCATATCTATTAATATGTTCAATCGCCTCATCCAACCCATCAACAACTTTAATGGCCAAAACAGGTGCTAAATATTCAGTTGACCAATCTTCTTCTGACGCTGCATTCATCTGCACAATCGCACAAGCACGCTCACAACCGCGCAATTCCACGCCTTTTGCACGATAAATAGCCGCCATTTCTGGTAAGAACGCTTGCGCAATAGCAGCATCAACCAATAAGGTTTCCATCGCATTACACACACCATAACGATGCGTTTTAGCATTGTCACATACTTTCCAAGACAACACTAAATCAGCCGTAGCATCCACATAACTATGACAAATACCATCTAAATGTTTAATCACAGGAACACGCGCTCCTTCGCTGATACGCGCAATGAGGCTTTTACCACCACGAGGGACAATCACATCAACAAATTCTGGCATAGCAATTAACCGACCGACCGCCTCACGATCAATTGTTTCGACCACTTGCACCGCTGTAATCGGTAACTCAGTGGTACTTAATGCTTCACTAATGCACTGAGCAATGGCACGATTCGAATGAATCGCTTCTGACCCCCCACGTAAAATCGCAGCATTGCCCGACTTTAAACACAAAGCAGCAGCATCAGCAGTCACGTTAGGACGAGACTCATAAATAATACCAACAACCCCTAAAGGAACACGCATCTTACCCAATTGAATACCTGAT
>CAMCGI010000151.1 GCA_945874205.1 Francisella tularensis subsp. holarctica | reverse complement strand
GACGCAAGACGAAGTTGAGGCAGTACTCGGTCATGAAGTGGCACACGTTGCTAATGGCGACATGGTAACAATGGCGTTGCTGCAGGGCGTATTAAATGCTTTTGTTATTTTCTTTGCTAAAATAATTGCTAACTTTGTTGATCAATTCTTTAAATCGGATAGCGACGAAGAGGGTGGAACAAGTTGGGTATTTATTATTGCTGACTTAGTATTGAACATTGTACTGGGTATTTTTGCTAGTATGGTGACAGCTTGGTTTAGTCGTCAGCGCGAGTTCCATGCTGATGAAGGCGGTGCTTTTTTATCTAGCCCACAAAAAATGGCAGCAGCTTTACGTCGTTTATCAACAATGCAACCGGGTGTATTACCAGATCAAATGGCGGCATTAGGTATTAGCAGTGCGGGGAGCTTGAGTATGTTATTTCATACCCATCCGCCATTAGAAGATCGTATTGCTGCACTGGAAGCAAAGCACGAATTTAAATTAGCTTAAGTTAGCCTAAAAGTTAACTGTTTTATCTTACATATCAGGCCCGCTAGCAATAGCGGGTTTTTTATTCCCCTTAACACAAGATAAGGCACAAAAAATGCTTACTTAATTAATATAGAAATAAATGATTCTTAATGGATCATTTTATAATAAAAAATGACTTATAGTGATGTTTGTTGCACCATATTAGTGCAAATAGAGGGTTGTATGGAATACAAAGGTATGCAATTAGACGATGATATTGGTTCTTTGGTGCGTAATATGCCACAGGTTGATACTTATCGTGAGTCTTTATCTCAGTTGCAAGCAGTCTGGGATAGTTTAGCATTATTAGGTCAGCTATCTGGTGTTGGCAGTGAAATGGGAGATACGAGAGAATCGTTCTTTTCACTAAGTCAGTCTCTCATTAATCAATTGGCACATGAATATTATCAGCGTGTTGAAGACGGGCTAATCATGAAGGCATCTGTATCAGTTGATATGATGTTGCGCAACTTATTTGAGCGAACAGCCGATATTGGTTTTTTAGCAACCGATGATGCACTGCGTGAGTTTATGCACTTAGCACCAAAATGGCAGAATCGTTATGGCGCGCTAACAAGAGTGATGCGCGATACTCAGTCGCAAAAAATGCAACAGCGCTTACAAGCATATGTTACTAAATATTCTGTTTATAATAATGTCATTTTGCTATCGCCTACTGGTGAGGTTTTATTGCAATTGGTTGAAACAGGCGTTCAACAAAGTTACGACCCCTTAATTACAGCATCTCTGTTAACACAAGAAGCTTATATCGAAGTGTTTCGTCGATCCGATTTACTACCTAATGTTGCCCAACCTCATATCTATGCTTATCGCATTACTGATGAAAAAGATGAGCCTTTGGGTGTTATTTGTTTATGTTTTGACTTTCAAGATGAGTGTCAGCGCATTTTTGCTGAGTTAGATGATGCTGATTGGGCTGTGATGACACTGATCGATGCAAATGGAATCGTTATTGCCAGTCACGACCCCATACAAATTCCTGTTGGCATTAAACTTTCTGTTTCGAGTAATTCTAATGCTTATATACAGCGTTTTGCTGGTCGTCAATATTTATCAGTAACACGTAAAGGATTGGGGTATCAAGGCTATATGGGGTTAGGATGGCAAGGTCATGTCATGATTCCACTGGAGTATGCTTTCGAGCAAACACGTAATTTAATGTTTGATATGCCAAGCATAGAAGGGCTAGATATTTTTTCTGACTTATTAATGACAATACCTCTACAGGCAGATCATATTCAGGAGCGTCTTAATCGTTCGGTGTGGAATGGCAGCATTCGTCAAGCACGCAATGCGAGTGACTCTGGTTTTGGTCGTGCGCTATTGGGAGAGGTAAGTCAAACAGGATTAAGAACAAAAGCGGTATTTTCTAGTGCTATAGAAAACCTTTATCGGACTGTTATTGGGGCTACTTTGGAAAACAATCGGGTTGTGGCATCATTAGCAATTAATATTATGGATCGAAATCTGTATGAAAGAGCAAACGATTGTCGATGGTGGGCATTAACTGATGTATTTCGCCAGACTTTAGCGCACAATGATGTAACACCAGATAATCAAAAACAAATATCTAAAATTTTATCTTATATTAACCAACTGTATACAGTTTATACAGGGATTGTTGTTTATGATAAACAGGGAGTTGTGCAAGCAGTGTCACGGGACGCGCTTGCTTGCTTTGTGGGTAAAAAATTACAAGCATATTGGGTCGAGCAAAGCTTACTGTTAAATGATAGTCAAAAATACGTGGTTTCAAGCTTTGAGAAAAGTGTACTTTATAACAATCAAGAAACCTATATTTATGCCGCAGCCATTATGCACCCAGATGATGCCACGCAGCCAGTAGGCGGTATTGGCATTATTTTTGACTCCTTTCCTCAATTTTCTGCCATGCTCACTAATGCATTACCCGATAATCATGGTCATGAATCATTTGCTGTGCTTTATGATGAACAACAGCGTATTATTTCGACAACCCATCCAACACTTGCTATTGGTAATTTTTTGCCTGCTGATATGATTGTAGCTCAAAATGAAGGTAGTGCCGTTTTATCTTGTGGATACGGACGTTATGCTGTTGGTGTGACGCGTTCAAGTGGGTATCGAGAGTACAAAGGACAATCTGACGCTTATCAACAAGTGGTTTATGCTGCTATCTTTAAACGCATTGGTGGATTATTAACCGATATGAGTATTAATCCAGAAAAATTAATACCCTCATTTAAATTTGAAGCTAAAGGTGAGCAAGCAGAGATTGCTACCTTTGTTATTGGCGAGCGTTATTTTGGTCTGTCTGTTTCATCGGTTGTTGAATCGGTTGATGTGCAATTAATGGCACGCGTAGCTGTTGGAAACTCATTATTTTCTGGTTATGTTAAACATCAAGGACAAGCTGTACCTGTCTTAGACTTATCATCCTACTTAGGGGTGTCGCTAGAGAAACAACTTCAAGCAGTTATTGTAGAAGAAAATGGGGTTAGATTTGCTATTCTAGTCGATAAATTAGGCGCAATTTTATCTATTCCTATCTCAGTAATTGTCCCTATTATGCGCCATTCGCAAGAGCATATTATTGAATCGTTGATTTCTGGAGAAAACGATAGTGCGCTTGATTTAATGATGTTATCTAGTAATAAAATTTGCTCATTAGTGTTAGGTGGGCACGTTATTGCAGAGGCAATGCCTGCTTTTTCGGAGATGATTGAGGTAGGAAGCATTAATTAGTCCCGATTTAATAATTTTGTTGCCGTAGTTAACTTACTAACAGGTAAAAAGATAAGGATAAAAACATGGCTATTGCATTAAACTATGCCGAAAAAGTAACCGTAACCTTGCCGAGCAAGTTAAAAAACCAATTGGTTGCATTAAAAAATGAACAAGGATTGTCTACACTATGTCATTTCCGATAGAAGATAAGCTCGTCATTGGTATTGCTTCAAGCGCCCTGTTTGATTTAACACAATCCAATAGGATATACGAAGAGCAAGGAACAGAGGCTTATCGTCAATACCAAGAAGCACATCAAAATGAGCCATTGCCTAAAGGTGTTGCATTTTCTTTTATTGATAATTTATTACAGATGAATGTAGTATTTCAAGAACAACAGCCTGTTGAGGTGGTTTTGTTCTCTCGTAACTCACCAGAGACGGGAGAGCGAGTTTTTCACTCGATTGATTATTATAACTTGCCTATTAAGCGAGCAGTATTCATGAGTGGTGAATCTCCCTTTGCTTACTTACCTGCATTTAATGTTGCATTATTTCTCAGTGCAAACGAGCAAGATGTTAAAAAAGCGATAAATGCAGGCTATCCAGCTGGGATAGTATTACCTGCAACACCTAATAATGATCAAAACCATGCTCAATTGCGCATTGCGTTCGATTTTGATTGCGTCATTGCTGATGATGAGTCTGAGACAGTATTTAAACAACAAAGTTTAGCTGCATTTGAAGCGCATGAAGTTAAAAACGCGCAACAACCCCATAATCCAGGTCCTTTGTCTGAATTTTTTAAAAAGATTGGGCAGTTACAATCTCTCGCAAAGTCGATGAATAAAAAACACCTAATACGGATTGCTATTGTGACAGCACGAGCAGCACCATCGCATCAGCGCGTAATCACAACATTAAAGACGTGGGGTATTACACCAGATGAAACCTTTTTCTTAGGCGGTATTAAAAAAGAGCGGGTTTTATCTATCATGAAACCCCATTTGTTTTTTGATGACCAACTATCGAATCTTACTAATACGGATTGTAATCTTGCGATGGTTCACGTTCCTTTTGGTGTGTCAAATGAATAACCTGCTAAAGCTGCTTGTAATGGTCAAGTGTAATGGTCTAATAATCTCGGAAGGAAAGATAGGTCTTATGCAAGCGCGTTATCATAATTAATAAAAAGCTTTCCAAGAAATGAACCTAATTAAGTCTGGTGAATGCTTTTAATAATTTCACAAATATACGCTATAGCGTATATTTGCCACTTTCGACAATATAAGTATGCAAATTATTGCATACTTGTTCAACAAAAAACAAAAAAGTATGCAATAATTTAGCCACATCTTACAAGGAGCTCAGAAATAGAAGCATTAACAATACAAGTTTTTGCCAATGGTAAATGGCTAGATGCAGCAATAATCGAAACAGAAGACCCAACAAAAGGCCGGCAGTTTCCACTTGAAATCAAATACAAAAGCGCGTTTATTCGTAATCATTTTGGTAAACAATGTAATGGTCAAGTATTTTCGGAAAGAATTGCACAGGAAAGCTTGTTGACGCTAATGAATAAAGCGGGATATGGCATCACGTTTTACCATCAAGAAGCCGTGCAAGCGATGCAAGAAAAATGCACGCACGCTCATCTAGATATAGCAGAATATTTGCTACGAGATATGGTGAACATGGCTTTTGGAAATCGTGACAATCACGGCAGAAATACAGCATTTCATCGA
Organism: Francisella tularensis subsp. holarctica; assembly: GCA_945874205.1. Classification (GTDB taxonomy): domain Bacteria; phylum Pseudomonadota; class Gammaproteobacteria; order Thiomicrospirales; family Thiomicrospiraceae. The sequence goes on along the minus strand of CAMCGI010000151.1, from coordinate 101 downwards.
TACAACAATCATACTGGTATCTCACCACTATTTGATTTTGCACCAATGTATGGAGTGTCAACCCTTTTTCGTACAAGGAATCTGATTTTTTATGCTGCCTT
>CAMCGI010000150.1 GCA_945874205.1 Francisella tularensis subsp. holarctica | reverse complement strand
GGCACGCCATATCGGCTGATTCCTCAGATAGCTTTCACATTGTCGCTTCCGAAGGTGGCAGTCTAACGACGATTATCCCACCCGATGCTGTTCCATGTCCTGCCTGTCGCGCAGAAATCCAAGATAGTAGCGCACGACGCTGGCATTACCCCTTTACCAATTGCACCCATTGCGGTCCGAGATATTCTATTATCAAAGCCATGCCCTACGATCGTCCAAACACCAGTATGGACGTATTTCAGCTTTGTCCCGACTGTGCAACAGAATATCGCGATGTTCAAGATAGACGCTTTCATGCCCAACCAATCTGTTGTCCGACTTGTGGCCCTGAGTTTCGCTTGTATCAGGCGCAACAGCAGCAATGGGTATGGCAACAAGGCGATATTACTCAGCAACTAGAAGCCTTATCCTTAGCCCTAACAGCAGGAGACATTGCCGCAATCAAAGGGGTGGGTGGTTATCATCTGGTGTGTGATGCGACACAAGCGCAAGCAGTAGCAAAATTAAGACAAAGAAAGTCTCGTCCCAGTAAACCCCTTGCGGTCATGGTTAAAGATCTCGCAATGGCATCGACTTGTGCGCATCTTATCCCTGAGACGATTGCGTGGTTGCAACATCCATCGGGCTGTATTGTCTTGGTCGATAAAGCAGACAATTCACCACTGGCAGCAGCGATTGCGCCAGATCAGGCTTTAGTCGGCTTGATGTTGCCGATGTCGCCCTTTCATCTGTTATTAATGGAAAAGGTGAATAGACCCTTGGTATTTACCTCGGCGAATCTATCGGGCGAAGCGCAGATTTATGAGGATGCGCAAGCCTACAGCGGGTTAATCGGCATGGCAGACTGGTTGTGGCAGCACAATCGCAGCATCGAAAGACGATTAGAAGATTCGGTTGTGCGCGTGTTTCGTGGCTTTGCCAATCAGCCTGCACGGGTAGCACGCATACGCTTAGGACGCGGCTTAAGCCCGACATATATTGCATTGCCGCAAGGTTTTGCTCCTTCAGAAAAAACAACAGCGGCTGGCGCGGATAGTAAATCTACCATTGCGATAGCCATTGGTGACTATTGGTGTCTGTCACAACATATCGGTAGTGTTAAGACTTCTGCTGGGAGTGATGATTTTGCGCAGGTTTGGCAAGACTTTCATCGTCTTTACGACTATCAGCCGCAAACCATTGTGACCGATGCACATCAAGGCTACATCAGTACCCGTTATGCCAATACGGTTGCGACAGACACCAATACTCCTATTGTGCCGATTTATCACCATCATGCCCATTTAGCTGCCTGTATGGCAGACAATCAATTACCACTCGATTCATCACCCGTATTGGGGCTAATTTTAGATGGTATTGGGCTGGGCGAGGGTAATCAGCTTTGGGGGTGTGAGCTATTGTATGGTCATTATCAAGGCTCGAAACGGATTGCTACCCTGCAACCAGCCGAGCTGATTGGTGGTGACGTGGCGAGCGTTCAGCCGTGGCGCAACTTGTTCGCCAGACTAACCCAAGAGAGAAGCTGGCAAGACTGTTGGCAAGCGTGGTCAGCCTTAGGCTGTATGCAATTTTTGGCACAAAAACCGATTTCCTTACTGCTGCAAGCGAAGCAAAAACAGCTCAATAGCCCCTTATCGCATTCTGCAGGGCGATTATTCGATGCCGTTGCGGCAGCACTCATGCTTGTACCAGAGCAAATTAGTTACGAAGGTCAGGCTGCTATGTGCCTAGAAGCCTTGTTAAGCGAAGAAAGTATTATGCACAATCAAGCGTTTGCTTATCACTTACCAATTGAAACGCGTTCGGATGGCATGATGCAATTGATGACGGGGCAGTTATTTGCACAGCTCATGCAGGATTTAACGCAAAATATATCGGCGCAAGACATCGCCTGTCGTTTTCATTTGGGCTTTGCCCAAGGACTTGCGGCATTAGTAACCGTGGCATACCAACAGACGGGGGCGAATCGGGTGTTACTGTCTGGCGGCGTTTGGCAAAATCTGTGGCTGGTGAGTTTGTTTCGTTTTTATTTACCACAAACGATAACCCTGCTTACCCATCAGCAGCTTCCTGCACACGATGGCAATATTGCGCTGGGGCAGTTGGCTACGGCTGGGGCAAGCGCTGCAAACATTCTGCTCAGGAGAAAACAAAGTATCCTTTTAATTTAAAAACCGAAAACAAAGTTATCTATGTTGTAGGTTGTATTTTGTAACTAGCTGAAATTAATAATATAAATTATTGGCACTGTTATTGCTAACTTTATCAAGAGATGTCATTTTTTTGTAATCCCTAACTTAACTAAAACCGTTTATGCTTGTCTCGTGGTCATCATGAATGATCAGGAAAACTTGCTAATCCCATGATTGAGAGGTCAGTATGTCACAGATGGAAACATTTTATGAAGTGATGCGTCGACAAGGTATTACGCGTCGTAGCTTTTTGAAGTACTGCTCGTTAACCGCAGCGGCACTAGGGTTGGGACCCGCATTCGCTAACAAAATTGCTAATGCAATGGAAACCAAGCCAAGAACGCCAGTCATTTGGCTGCATGGCTTAGAGTGTACTTGTTGTTCTGAGTCTTTTATTCGCTCAGCACATCCTTTGGTTAAAGACGTTGTCTTATCCATGATTTCTTTGGACTATGATGACACCATTATGGCGTCAGCAGGTCATCAAGCAGAGGCAATCTTAGCCGAAATTAAAGAAAAATATAAAGGCAACTACATTTTAGCGGTAGAAGGTAATCCACCCTTAAATCAAGATGGTATGTCTTGTATCGTTGGTGGTAAGCCTTTTGTCGAACAACTCAAGTGGATGGCGGAAGACGCTAAAGCCATTATTTCTTGGGGCTCTTGTGCTTCTTGGGGGTGTGTGCAAGCCGCTAAGCCTAACCCAACACAAGCAGTACCTGTTCATAAAGTCATTCACGACAAACCCATTATTAAAGTACCGGGTTGCCCACCCATCGCCGAAGTCATGACTGGTGTGATTACTTACATGCTCACCTTTGATCGTATTCCAGAATTAGACCGTCAAGGTCGTCCGAAGATGTTCTATAGTCAGCGTATTCACGATAAGTGCTACCGTCGTCCTCATTTTGATGCGGGTCAGTTCGTTGAATCTTGGGATGACGAAGGCGCACGTAAAGGCTATTGTTTATACAAAGTCGGTTGTAAAGGGCCAACAACTTATAATGCCTGCTCAACCGTGCGTTGGAATGAAGGCACATCCTTCCCAATTCAATCAGGTCATGGCTGTATTGGCTGTTCTGAAGATGGCTTCTGGGATAAAGGTTCTTTCTATTCACGAGATACAGAACTTAATGCGTTTGGTGTTGAAGCAACAGCAGATGAAATTGGTGCTGGTGTTGCTGGTGTTGTGGGTGCGGCAATCATCGCACATGCAGCGATGACAGCAATTAAAGCAGCGCAAAAAAAGGGAGAATAAGCGATGACTATTTTGAAAACACCGAATAATTTCACTATGGACAACTCAGGTAAACGTATTGTTGTTGATCCTGTTACCCGTATCGAAGGGCATATGCGTTGTGAAGTAAACGTAGACGGTAATAATGTCATTCAAAATGCGGTTTCGACAGGAACTATGTGGCGTGGCTTAGAAGTAATCTTAAAAGGTCGTGATCCACGTGATGCTTGGGCATTCGTTGAGCGTAGTTGTGGTGTGTGTACGGGTGTTCATGCCTTAGCATCGGTGAGAGCGGTTGAAGACGCGCTCGATATTCGCGTGCCTTACAATGCCTTTTTGATTCGTGAAATGATGGCAAAGGCGCAACAAGTACAAGATCATATTGTTCACTTCTATCATTTACACGCCTTAGACTGGGTTAACCCTGTTAATGCCCTCAAAGCTGACCCAAAAGCAACATCCGATTTACAACGGGTTGTTTCGCCTTCACACGAAAAATCAAGTCCAGGCTATTTCAAAGATGTGCAGACGCGCATTAAGAAGTTTGTTGAATCAGGACAGTTAGGTATTTTCAAAAATGGTTATTGGGGTAGCAAAGCTTATAAGTTATCGCCAGAAGCGGACTTAATGGCAGTAACCCATTATCTTGAAGCCTTAGATTTACAAAAAGAAATCGTTAAAATTCATGCTATTTTTGGTGGTAAGAATCCGCATCCTAACTACATGGTTGGTGGTGTGCCTTGTGCGATTAATATTGATGGTGACATGGCTGCAGGCGCACCAATCAATATGGAAAGATTAAATTTCGTTTTTGATAAAATCATTGAAGCGCGTAAGTTTGTAAAGAATGTGTACTTGCCAGATGTGATTGCCATTGCTAGCTTCTATAAAGACTGGTTGCATGGTGCTGGCTTGGCTGCTACCGATGTCATGGATTACGGTGATTATCCAACCACCCCTTATGACAAATCAACCGATCAGTTCCCTGGTGGGGTGATTATTGGTGGCGATTGGTCGAAAGTACATCCGATTGATGCCAAAGATCCAGAACAGATTCAAGAGTTTGTTGACCATTCTTGGTATAAGTATCCAGAACAAGCTAAGGGGCTGCATCCGTGGGATGGTATTACTGAGCCTAACTTTGAATTGGGTGCGAATACAAAAGGCACAAAAACTAATATCCAAGAACTGGATGAGTCTGCTAAGTATTCATGGGTTAAAGCACCACGCTGGCGTGGTCATGCGGTAGAGGTTGGACCTTTGGCGCGTTATATTTTGGCATACAATCAAAATGTTAAGTATGTTCAAGAACAGGTTAACTCAAGTGTTGCTGCTTTTAATCAGTTGGCAGGTACAAATATCACTAATCTGAAAGCTTTTTTACCAAGCACCATTGGCAGAACCTTGGCGCGTGCTTTAGAAGCTGAATATTGTGCTGATATGTTGCTTGACGATTATAACCGTCTTATCGCAAACATCAAAGCGGGAGATACTAACACCGCAAATATCGAAAAATGGGATCCGAGTACGTGGCCTAAATTTGCTAAGGGTGTGGGTTTGGTTGCTGCGCCGCGTGGTGGTTTGGGACACTGGATTATCATCGAAGACGGCAAGATTAAAAACTATCAAGCGGTTGTGCCAACAACATGGAACGGTTCGCCAAGAGATGCCAAG
>CAMCGI010000149.1 GCA_945874205.1 Francisella tularensis subsp. holarctica | reverse complement strand
GTTTCCTCTGCTAATGCTTGTAAATCAGCATCGACATAATAATGCGCTACCAGCACGGCATCTTTTTCGATGAGCTGCTGTTTAATACGTGCTCGAAGAACTTGTTTATCCGCTTCACCCAACCAAGGTGCAGCATGAGCATTATTGGCAAGTGATTGAATGCTAGCGGTTAATTCGATGGGAAGATTATGGTTCATACTAAAAACTCAGGTAAATAACCAATTGAATACGCCAGCTTGTCTCATGCGCTCTATTTCGGTAAAATTGCAATCAAGGTGTTTGTTGTCCCAATTGGATAAATTGCCATTAGGGCAATCTCCTATCAGCATTTGTCCTATAGCCTCCATATTACTTTGAGAAAAGAATTTTTTTAACGCTTCAGCTTCTTTATGATTCACACCCAGTAAAAAAACACGATCAGCATATTCTTTACTTAACTCTTTAAATTTTTGCATTCTGTTAGCAAAGTTCTCACTTCCCTCTTCTGTTTTATCATCAAAATCTATGAGTAACAGAACATAAGTCGTCTCTGGTTTCCTATTAAGCAGCACCTTACCACTAGATTCAAAAGAGTCAAACACTTTAGACCAACCACCACATGGATGCCTAATATCTAGTAGATTTCTGTTGATATTATCTGATTTCTTAACACCATTAAGTAATGATTGATATGCGCTATCTTCTGGCAAAACAAGTAAATAATTTCTGTCTCGATTGATACTCATTCATCAAGTTCTCCATTATAGTAAGCATCAACAACCGTTCTGCTTTGATACTTCTTATCCATCAGAGTAGCTATCCGAGAATGTGATAAATGTGACTCTTTCGAGATAAAAAATGTATTGTGTTCAGAAAACTCATTGATAACTGATTCATTATGTGATGTTACGATGAGCTGTGAGTTTTGACTGCTTGTGTCAAATGCTTGTCTAAAGTCATAGACGAGGCGTTTTAACTCTGTTAGACCAATATAATTATCTGGCTCATCCCATAGACAAAGCATAGAACCATTAATTTTTTGTGCTGCTAATAAACATGCTGCTAGAAAAAACACTTTTTCCCCATCAGAAAGCTCTTCATAGTTAAATGTTATTGTTTTTCTATCATGATTAAAAGTGAACTCTAACCCTCTTTCCTCTTTTCCAAGCTTTTCCCATTTAAAAGCTTCTAAATCTTTGATTCTATTTTTTAAGAAATCTAAAACATCAGGGTAAACTTCAGGATTATTAGGGATTACACTTCTAGCCCAATCAATGCAATTTTCGCCTTCTCGCTTTAGAAAGTCTGTTTCTTGTTTTGATCTTCCAGAAAAATAACGCGGGAATGGTGACAATATAACTATGTTACGTAGCCATTGTCTTAATAAAGCAACGGGATTATCTTCTGATGTTGAAATCAACGGCAATCCAATTTGATGCCAATCAATTAAAAAATTCGCAGAAGTATTAAAGGTTGTTTGACCTTCATGTCTATTTAATATTTCTTTAGCATTAACAGTTAATATTTCTTGTTTAATACGAGGCTCTTTAAATGTTAAAGGCCATTCAATCATAAGCTTATAGGTAAACAGATCGTCCTCAAGTTCTAGCTCTATTTCAAGTGTCATTGGTAAGTGTATGTTTTTCTGCCACCAATGCCTTTCATTTACCAGATCACGTAACGGCGTTACGCCATACCCAATTTTTTGGAAAATTTCTAACGCATCGAAAATGGTTGATTTTCCTGATCCATTATTGCCTAACAATAAAGCTGAATTTAGCCCTTTCGGGCTAAATTCAAAGTTTTGTAGACATTTAAAGTTATGCGCATAAAGTTTCTTCAACATAACTGTCTCTCTTATTTTGCTTCTACGACTCTCGGACGCAAGCCCAATTCGCGCAATTGCAATGGCGACACGTCAGACGGTGCATTTGTTAATACACAGGCAGCCGATTGCGTTTTTGGGAAAGCAATCACTTCACGAATTGATGGTGCTTTGACCATCATCATTACCAAACGATCTAGCCCGAATGCCATACCTGCATGCGGTGGTGTGCCGTATTGTAAGGCTTCAACAAACCAACCGAACTTAGCATCGATTTCTTCTTGCGACAAGCCCAGCAATTCAAACACGCGAGACTGCATTCGTGGGTCGTGGATACGAACCGACCCCCCCCCTAACTCGATACCGTTCAGTACCAAATCGTAAGCTTTAGCTGTTAGGTGTGTTAAATCATCACCTACAACCAAATCTTCTAAGCTCGCTTTTGGTGAAGTGAACGGATGGTGAACCGCGACATGGCGTTCTGTTTTACCATCATATTCAAACATGGGGAAGTCAACCACCCACAATGGTGCCCACTCGCCCTGAATGAGGTTGCGATCTTCACCGACTTTAACGCGCAATGCACCCAAGGCATCGTTAACCACTTTTGCTTTATCCGCACCGAAGAACACGAGGTCGCCATTTTTAGCACCAACGCGAGCTAAAATCTGCATGACTTGATCTGGGAAGAATTTCACAATCGGTGATTGTAGCCCATCGATACCGTTTTCGAGTGCGTTAACCTTGATGTACGCTAAACCTTTTGCACCATAGATTTTGACGAAGTTGGTGTAATCGTCAATTTCTTTACGTGACATTTCAGCGCCAGCAGGTACGCACATAGCTGCAACACGACTTTTTGGATCTTTAGCAGGCGCAGCAAATACTTGAAATTCGATGTCTTGCAACAAGTCAGATACATCAACCAATTCCATACCCATGCGCAAGTCTGGACGATCTGAACCAAAACGGGTCATCGCTTCAGCGTAAGGCATCTGTTGGAAGTTGCCTTCAAAAGTCACGCCTAACACTTCTTGGAATACGGTTTTGAATAGACCTTCCATAATCGCCATGTATTCGTCTTGATCGACGAAAGAGGCTTCCATGTCCACCTGCGTAAATTCTGGCTGACGATCAGCACGCAAATCTTCATCACGGAAACAACGGGCAATTTGATAATAACGATCCATGCCAGACATCATCAACATCTGTTTGTACAGTTGTGGTGATTGTGGTAAAGCAAAGAAATCGCCTTGATGTGTACGGCTTGGTACTAAATAATCACGCGCACCTTCTGGTGTTGACTTAGTCAAAATTGGTGTTTCAATTTCATTAAAGCCACGATCTTCTAAATAGCGACGCATTACACGTACCGTCTGTGCACGAGTACGCATATTATTTTGCATGGTCTCGCGACGCAAATCGAGGTAGCGATATTTCAAGCGAATTTCTTCGCTAGTATTTTTATCGTCTAATTGGAATGGGATTGGCTCAGCCATGCTTAATACTTGCAAGTCTTTCGCTAAGACTTCAATTTGTCCGCTAGCGATATTTGCATTAGCTGTGCCTTCTGGACGCATGCGCACGCGACCTTCGATACGTAATACACATTCAGAGCGTAAATGTTCTGCCTTAGCAAAAGCATCCGCTGTGTCTGGATCGACAACCACTTGCACAAAACCACTATGATCACGCAAGTCGATAAAAATAACACCGCCGTGGTCACGACGACGATTGATCCAACCACACAGACTAACGGTTTGACCGTCAAGTGCTTCTGTTACCGAACTTGCTAAATGCGAACGCATACTCATGCCATATCTTCCTTTATCATTTTACCATGCTGACAACTGAGGTCGCCCACATCGGGAACAACCACACCGCCAGAAATTACCATTTTCAAAGCTTGCTCTACTGTCATATCCAAGGGAATTAAATCCTGCTCAGATACCATTAAAAAAAATCCTGATGTAGGATTGGGTGTCGTTGGAACAAATACGTTCACTGCTTGCGCTAACCCCGTCTTACATTGTGCTTCACCCATTTTGGTGCTGGTCTGAAAGGCAATTGTCCAAGTGCCTATGCGTGGATATTCTAGCAAATAGGCTTTTTGAAATGATTGTTCAGAACCAACAAACGCTTCTGTCACCTGTTTAACTGCTGAATAAATCGAGCGTACCAATGGAATGCGTCCCAGTCCACGTTCCCATAAATCGACTAAACGTTCACCAAAATAGTTGGCAGCAATAACGCCTGTGCCAAAAATAATGACAATCGACATAACCAACCCTAAACCTGGGACATGAAAACCAAGTAAACTATCTGGGCGATAATTAGGCGGTAACAAGAGCAAAGTTTGGTCAAAGTTATTAATTAAAAAATTAATAACCAAAACAGTTACCCCTAAAGGTAGCCATACGAGTAATCCTGCTATTAAATATTTACGCATCTTTACCACAGTTTTAGAGTTTTGCTTGACGATATCATCTTAATTAGGTGATTATAACATGCCATTCTACTCTCGCGGCAGGCAAACAGATGACACATTCTACAACTTTAGAACATTGTCTTACATTAAAACGGATTGGCGTTGATACACAGCGTGAACATGTTGCCTATTTACATCGTAATTGTCCTTTGTATCAGACGGAGGGTTTTCGTGCTTTATCTAAGCTAGAAGTGAGACAAGATGGTCATACTATTTTGGCAACCCTTAATATTATTGAAGATGATATTTTACTAGGCAGTGAAGAGCTGGGGTTGAGTATTAGTGCTTTTGAACGTTTTCAACTTCCTGAAGGTACGCCTGTGACTGTGCGTCAGCCGCAACCTGTTACTTCAATGCAGGCTGTGCGTGCTAAGATTGCGGGCGAACGTCTATCACAAGCGGATTACAACGCAATTTGTCAAGATATTGTACAAGGACGTTATGCTAAGGAAGAGTTAGCTGCTTTTTTAGTTTCTTCTGCGCAATCAGGGATGGACAGAGAAGAAATTTTATTTCTAACTAAAGCGATGACAGATAGTGGACAACGTTTAAATTGGCAAGAGCCAATGGTTGTTGATAAACACTGTATTGGTGGTATTCCTGGTAATCGCACCACAATGATTATTACCCCTATTGTGGCGGCATATGGTTTATTGATGCCTAAAACATCGAGTCGTGCCATTACCTCGCCAGCAGGCACAGCGGATACAATGGAAGTTTTATGCGATGTTAATTTACCGATGGAAAAGCTTCGTGATATTGTTCATCAAGAGCGTGCTTGTTTGGCATGGGGTGGCACTGCGAATCTTGCTCCTGTCGATGATATACTTATCGCTGTTGAGCGTCCTTT